>JAGOJO010000104.1 GCA_017995075.1 Bacteroidia bacterium
AATCATACTTCTGCTGATATTTTTTCTTGAACCAGAAACTCAGGTTGTTCAGAATGAAGGTGAGAATGAAGAGAGAAATTCCGGCCGCAAAGATGGTCCGGTATTCGAGTGATCCATGTGGGACATCTCCCATACTGATTTGAACAATATAGGTGGTGATGGTTTGAATAGGAACTGTCGGATCAAGTGTTAGGTTTGGTTGCATACCGGCAGCGATGGCTACAATCATCGTTTCTCCAATAGCTCTTGATACTGCAAGAATCACGGAGACAATAATTCCTGACGAAGCTGCCGGGACCAAAACGTTAAATGATGTTTGCAGACGTGTAGCGCCCAGACCATATGCTGCTTCCCGAATAGATTTCGGTACTGCGTATAAAGCATCCTGGCTCATCGAAGAGATCAGCGGAATAATCATTATCCCCATAACAAATCCAGCACTTAGCGCATTGAAACTGGAGAGGTTTGGAATAAACTGCTGGAGGAAGGGAGTAACAACTGTCAAGGCAAAGTATCCGTAAACTACTGTAGGTACTGCAGCTAAAATTTCCAGCACCGGTTTGATGCGGAACGCAAATGACTTAGGGGCATATTCATTGAGATATACTGCAATGGTAAGCCCGATAGGTAAGGCAAAGAATATAGCAATGAAGGATGTCAGAAAGGTTCCGGCCAATAAGGGCAGAATTCCAAAGTGTTTATCGGAGAATAGTGGAGTCCACTGTGTGTCGGTTAAAAAGTCAATAATTGAAACTTCGCTGAAAAAACGCACTGTTTCTGCAGCTAATGTATAGAGAATACCGAACGTAATTAATACCGTAAGGGCGGCACAAAATGCCAAAAGGCCTACGATAAATTTTTCCGGTATTTTCATGGACAATTATCTGTGAATGAGGGTTGGACGTTTATGCTTTGATAATAAAGCCCGACAAAGATAGTTTGTCGGGCTTTATAAAGGTTAACCTAAGATTATTTCTTTGAGGTATGGTATTGAGCGAATTTATCCTGTTGAGCTTTATACTCTTCCGGACGCAATGGAACGAAACCAATAGCTTTTGTCAATTCAGCTGCAGATGCCAGGTAGAAGTCGATGAATTGAACTACTTCCGGACGAGCTACTGCTTTGGAGTTTACATAGATAAATAAGGGACGGGAAAGTGGTGCATAGCTTTTATCAAGTACTGTTGCAACACTTGGTAAGATTGCACCTTTGCCATTTGCATCATTCTGATCATCTACCGGTACAGCTTTCAATTTGGTTTTGTTCTCTTCAAAATAAGCAAGACCAAAGAAACCAAGGGCCAGTTTATCGCCGGCAACTCCCTGTACAAGTACATTGTCATCTTCGCTACCGGTATAGTCACCACGGCTGGAATGGCTTTTTCCTACAATAGCTTCAGTGAAGTAATCGTAAGTTCCTGATTCAACACCAGCGCCATATAAATGGATTTCTTCTTTTGGCCATGTAGCACGAATCTGATTCCAGTACTTGATTTTACCTTGTGCTTCAGGTTCCCACATTTTCTTCAATTCAGCTACGGTAATATCTTTAACCCAATCATTTTGTGGATTTACAACTACTACCAGTCCATCGTAACCAACTTCAAGTTCAACGTAGTCAATGCCGTTTTCTTTGCAAAGCGCAATTTCCTCTTCCTTGATCGTTCTTGAAGCATCATTGATATCGGTTTCACCACGGGAGAATTTTTTGAATCCACCACCGGTTCCAGATAATCCGACAGTTACTTTGATTCCCGGAGCTTCGTTACGAAATTCTTCTGCAACTGCTTCAGTAATAGGGTAAACCGTGCTGGATCCGTCAACGCTGATGGTACCTGTAGCCGCTGTTTCAGTTGTGGCTTGTTGTTCGTTTTCTGCGCCTTTTTTTCCGCCGCAGGATGCCAGTGCAGCCATTGTAAGCAGAAGAAGTAGTTTTTTCATTTGAATGTTTTTATTGGTATTAGGTTGATAGTGAGAATTTTGTGTTCCACCGTGGGTGATTTCCCACACTGCAAAAAGATTAAGAAAATGTTATGTGTATGTTTTGCCAATGTTAACTTAATGTTAATTGCAGTGAAAAATGGCCGGTTTCTGCGATTTCGACCTTTTCCTGATAAGGAAGTGGTAAAAGGGCAAAAAAAAGAGGCTGACTTTTTGTGAAAGTCAGCCTCTTTAAAATTAATTATTTGCAAATCATTAATAAGCTGTGTTTTGTGGATCCCAATTCGCCCAACCGCTGGTCCAGTCAGTTGTTCCGAAAGCACCACGGAAAGTAACTACTTCCATTCCTGATAAGTTCGTATTGGTGAAATCTGCTCCGCTTAACAAAATCGATCCACCTGCTGGAAGGAAATCTGGTGTTGAAGCGTAAGGAGCATTTGCCAGGCCGGTATTATCATACTGAATGCTGTTACCATAAGAAGGAGTGGTAAACCAGGCATTGATATTGAATGTTGATCCACTCGCAACTGCTAAAGGTGTATTGCATGTTGCAATGATAGTGTTGCGTACTTGTAATGCATCACCGGTTGCATTTCCTTCGCATGCACTTCCGTCAACAAGTAAACCTACAGGATATCCTGAAATTAATGAATTGTAAATGCTGGTTTGTGTATTACGGCGTAAGTGAGCTCCTCTTTTGAAGTTCGAATTAACTGAAGTGCTGGTGTCAGATTTTGGTCCGAAGATGCTGATGTTTGAGAAAATTGCTTTGGTGTTTGGAGTAAGTGTAGATCCGTTTGCATCGTTGTCAGATTCAAAACCGTTTGAACCGGAAACGTCTGCGATATTTCCATCTCGTAATACTACACCAAACTGTACTTTGCCAATAAATCCATTGTCAGTATCTAAATCATCATCCGTTGTTTTGAAGGAGATGATGTGTTTGAGATTTACGGTACCACCAAACATTTCGTAAGAGTCATCACCGCAGTAAGAAACCTGGATATAATCGATTGTAGTTGCACTTCCTACTCCGCCTAATGTTAAACCGTTGATTTCCTGATTCGGCTGGAAAGGAATACCTGCGTATTCAATACGTACGTATTTCAAGGTGCCGGAGTTGTCTGCAGCATCTGTTCCGCCATAAAGGGCATCTGGTCCGCCTTCAATCTGACCTTCTCCACCAGCGAGATTGATGGGTGCTTTACCGCAAATGATGATTCCACCCCAGTCTCCTGGATTACGTGAACCAATATCTTCTGCAGAGGTGAATACAATCGGATCAGCAGCTGTTCCAATTGCATTGATTTTTCCGCCACGTTTTACAATTAATGTTCCTTTTGATGCTTTGTCACCTGTAATAACAGTTCCTGCATCAACATTTAATACTCCACCTTCTTCTACATATACAAAGCCTTTTAACAAGTATTTCTTTGTGTCGTCGAATGTGTAAGTCTGGTTAGTACTGCCTTCAACCTGAATGGTTCCGTCAGTTAATGTGGTGAGGGTAAAGTTGACAACGTTACTTGGAGTTGTGTTGTCGTCGTCGTCGTCTTTTTTACATCCGGTTGTGCTGATCAGGGCAAGTCCAACAAGGATGGTCAGCATTTTGCTGAGGCTTTTTACTAAATTCTTGCTTTTCATGTTAAGTTAATAGTTGTAGTTTGTTCCAATGCAAGAGTACTTATGTAGCATTGTTTGTATGTTAAGGCTGTTTAAAGGAAATGTTAATTTGCGTCCGGCAGAAAATAAAAAGAGGGGCGAAAGCCCCTCTGAATAAAGATTGTTGAAACAGGTTAATATCTTACGGTAAATCCTAATGTATAGTAGGATCCGCGGTTGTATTTGAAGAGGAGTTCGTCGTTGTTGTTGATGTGTCCGTCTTCATTAGAGTCTTGTCTTAATACCACTGCCTGGTTGAGTATGTCCTGTACTCCGGCTTTGATTTCGATGTTTTTACCAATGCCTTTGGTGATACTGAAATCAAATACGTTTCTCGGTAACTCATACACATCTGGAGTTCCCTGTGTTCCTACTACAAATAAGCGGCGTCCGATGATATTGTATTGAAGGTTGCATTGCAGTTTGTATTCCGGCTGGGTGTAAAATATTCCGGTGTTGATTACGTAAGGCGATTGTCCCATCATCATTCGTTTTCTGTCTTGTCCTACTGCTTCTTTTCCTAAATCTACTTCGCTGATAATATAAGATGCGTTTGCTCCGATAGCGAGGCGACTTAAGAAACCGGCTTTGAAGATTGGTTCAAGTGATTTGCGGATTTCAAGTTCTGCTCCGGCACTGAATGCAGATGGTGCATTTCTGAATTCGAAGTTTCTGGTTCCACCCGATCCTGCTCCTGGTTTGAAGTATTGTTCAATCGGATTGATGAAGTGTTTGTAGAATACACCTCCTGCGATAAATTCTCCTGCTGCAGGATATTTCTCCCAGCGCAAATCGAAATTGTGAATGGTGGGTGTTTCAAGTTCGGTGTTGCCGAATAATACATTGTTGAATACAAAGTCGTAGTAGGCAAATGGTGCAATTTCACGGAACTCAGGACGATTTAATGTCTTGGCATAGGCTACACGTATCAAGGATTTTTGTGTTACATTGTAGCTGATATTGATCGATGGAAGCAAACTGCTGATAGGATTGTCTACCGTTAGCGGTTTACCATTATTGTCTGCACTTTCCAGGATCAATCTGTTGTATTCAAAACGTACTCCTCCGGAAACATTGAGTTTGTCAGTTACAGGCCATGTTGTTCCAATGTAAGTGGCAATTAATTCATTGCTGGCAGTATATCGGTCTGTTCCGTTGGTTCCTTCGTCAATAGTGAATCCGGTGCTGTCATTGAAGTTGTTGGATGAAAATATCTGATCGAGTGGGAGCTGTAGTAAGCTGTTGTCGAATTGGTCGATGCGGGATTTAGTGTATGCTAACCATCTTGCCTGGAAATTCCGGTCTTTGGATTCCATGTAGAACCCTGCACGGATTTTCAGTTTTCTGGTTTCGCTGAGCTTTAATACTTCTTGCTCTGCGTTTAATGAGGCAATGTATGATGATTCTTCCAGCGTTGAATAGAACCTGCCGGCATCAGCTTGTGATGCAGTACTGTTTACCTGTACAAAGTAGTCAGGCAAATTGTCTACTAAACTTCTGAATGTACGTATGCGACGGTAGTCAGGTTCATTGGTGTTCGTTTTGTTGTAACCCAATGTCCAGTTAAGCTTGGTTTTGTCCTGGTTGAAATCATGCGTGCCGGATAATTGTCCGGTGTACATGGTGCGTTCAAAGTAACGGAATGCATAATTGCGGACTTCATTTCCTTCTTCCAGATTGAATCCGGTACGAATAGTAGTTGCATTGGATCCGGATTGATTATAAAGATTCCGGAATTCAATTTTATGGTGTGGGTTAAGGATAAAGCTGAAGTTACTTAATACTCCAAGTGATACTTTATTGTTATTAGTGACGTCATTGAAATTATAGATCGTGTCGCTAATATTATTTACAACATCGTATTGGTTGTAATTCAGGTTTTCTGCTTCTCTTGTCTCGTAAGTGTTGGAGTAAGTGACAGCTGTAATGTTGGCTGCTTTTACTTTACCCAGATTGAATTTTTTTGCGAAGTTGAGGTTGTATCGCTGGTCAATTGGTGCAGATTGTTCTTTCGCAATCCAGGTGTTTGGTAATAGTTTGGCCAATTCAATTTGCTGCTCAGTAGTGAGTCCGGAAATATTGGTAGGGAAATCACCAGGTAAATCTCTGCTGCCATTGTCTATACCTAACCAATCGGTATTACTGTTGGATGCCCGGTTGAATGTTTTAAAAGTGGTATTACTGCGAACTCCAAGTGTCACTCCGGCAGAGATATAATCTTCGTCAGGTACATTTTTTGTATAGATTTTTACTGCTCCTCCGGCAAATTCACCGGGAAGTTCTGGTGCTCCTGTTTTATAAATGAGTACACGGTCAATCATCGCACTTGGGATGATGTCGAATGAAAATGCTTTTTTATCAGGTTCAGCACTTGGAGCAAATGTTTCATTTAATACTACTGCATTGTAACGTTCGCTCAATCCTCTGATTACTACAAATCGGTCTTCCATTACCGTTACTCCGGGAAGTCGGCGGATGATTTCTGATGCACTGCGGTCCTGTGTTTTGGCAATTTGCTGACTTGATACACCTATTACTACTTGTTCTGATTTGCGCATCTCGGCGAGTACCGCATTTTCAGTGTTGGTGATGCGTGTTGAGACTACTTGCGCATCTTTTAACGTTTTGGAGTCATTCCGAAGTTGGTGATTGAGTTGGGTTGTTTCTCCGTTTTTCACAACAACTCCTTGAATTTCATCCGTTACATACCCTACAAAGGTGATTTTAATCGTATAAGTACCGGTGGGAACTTTGTCGATCTGGTAGGCTCCATCAATATCAGTGACTGCACCTAATCCGGTACCACTCACCATAATTGTTGCTCCAATTAATGTCTCATTATTGGTTTTGTCGGTCAGAACTCCTTTAATAGTTCCGGTTTGGGCTACTGCATTTACTGTGCAAACTATTGAAATGCAGAAGGTTAATAGTAGGTGTAGTTTTGATTTCATGTCTTAGAAATTCCTTAACAAAGGACTACATCCAATGAAAAGCAATTATTAAGTCAGTTTTACCTTATTGTTAAGAAGGGGCGAGAAATCAGCAATATCACCCTAAAAAACGCTTAAATGTCTATGAATTGTTAACGCAAGGTTACAAACAATTTTTAGAGTAATTAGGAAGATAACTAAATATAGAAATCACTTAATACTGAATTAACAATTCGGTAATATTGCAGATTGACCTTTGACTCGTGTTAAAGAAGGTATGACAAACGATTCGGTTAAAATACTCCTTGTAGATGATGAACCTGATATTTTAGAGTTCATGGAGTATAATTTGAAAAAAGAGGGGTATGAGGTTTATCTGGCAAAGAACGGAAAAGAAGCGATAGAGATTGCAAAAAAGGAACGGCCTCAATTAATTATTTTGGATATTATGATGCCGGTGATGGATGGAATTGAAGCCTGTCGTCACATTCGGGAAATTCCGGAACTGCAACATACCCTGGTGACATTTCTGACCGCCCGAAACGAAGAGTATTCGCAAATAGCCGGATTTGATGTTGGTGCTGATGATTATATCTCAAAGCCGATTAAGCCAAGAATTTTAACCAGTCGCATAAAAGCATTGCTTCGCAGGGTGAATGGTGTTCAGGCTCCGCAGGCTCCAACAATTCAGATCGGAAATTTAAAGATAGACAGAGAGAGTTACCTTGTGTATAAAGATGAGGTGCCGCTGAGTTTTCCCCGTAAAGAGTTTGAGTTACTTGCATTACTTACTTCCAAACCCGGCAAAGTGTTCACACGTGAAGATATTTTATCACGCGTTTGGGGAAGTGATATTGTGGTTGGCGATCGTACCATTGATGTGCATATTCGTAAAATCCGCGAGAAGCTTGGGGATGAGTCGATCAAGACCATTAAAGGTATTGGATATAAATTCGATATTTAATCAACGTAATCCAGGACTGAATTTTGCCCCCTATTTGGAGGCATTCCCGGTTTTTATCTAATTTAGATCGCGATTAAATGAAACGAATGAATGCTCATAAAGTTGGGCTGTTAGCTTCGCTGACCCTGGCGATTCTTTTTACTGCGTTGGAAATTGGTGTGACGCATCTGGGTGACCAGGTGATCGAGTGGTATTTCCATGTTTTATTTTTCCTGATTTCATTTCTGATTATCGGATTGGCTTTCCGTCTGCTATATGGCCAGTATATTTATCATAACCTGCATCAGATTTATGGTCATATCTTAAAGCTGCGAAATCCAAAGGAAATGATTCGTCCTTATAAGGAGGATAAAAGAGATATTACTACGGAGATTAACCGTATTCTGATTGATTGGAGTAATGAGTCGCGTGAGGAAATAGATCATCTGAAACAGGTGGAGACGTATCGACGGGATTTTCTGAGTAATGTTTCTCATGAATTAAAAACTCCGATTTTCTCTATTCAAGGTTATGTACATACATTGATTGATGGAGGTATCGATGATACTGATGTAAATATCCACTATCTCGGTAAAGCAAGTAAAAGTATTGACCGATTGATAAGTATTGTGGATGACCTGGAGTCTATTTCCAAACTGGAGGCCGGCGAATTACCTGTGGAATCCAGAACTTTTGATCTGAATGAACTGGTTCATGATGTGGAAGATTCATTGGAGTTGCAGGCAAAGGAAAGGTCAGTGACGCTTAAAGTGGATCATCCAGCCGATAAACCAATGTATGTTTTTGCAGATAAGGATCTTGTACGTCAGGTATTAGTTAACTTATTAGTTAATTCCATTAAGTACGGAACTCAGGATGGTAGTACAATAGTGAAATATTCGGATGCCGGTGATAAAGTAATTGTGGATGTAATGGATAATGGTATTGGTATTTCTAAATTGCATCTGCCAAGATTATTCGAAAGGTTTTACAGAGTAGATAAAAGTCGCTCCCGTGAGCAGGGTGGTACAGGCCTCGGACTTGCTATCGTGAAGCATATTTTGGAGGCTCACGGCGAAACAATTACCGTGAATTCTGAGCCGGGGGAAGGAACAACATTTAGTTTTTCCTTAAAAAAGAGCAAGTAATATCCCATTTTTAGTGGGATTTGTCGCTGTTTCACTTGTGGCGTTTATCTTTGCGGCATGAAAACCGGAAAACCTTCTTCAAAAGCTGTTGCAGTTTCTAAAGCAGAAAAAATTAAAAAATTTGATCCGAATGGAGTTGCACTGGAAAGCGCAAATATTTTCGGATTGCCATTTACTGCCGAAGAAGCAGAGGTTGTTTTAATCCCGGTTCCCTGGGAAGCGACAGTAAGTTATGGAAGTGGTACCGCGCATGGTCCGGAGGCAATCTATGAATCAGCAGCACA
Organism: Bacteroidia bacterium; assembly: GCA_017995075.1. Taxonomy (GTDB): domain Bacteria; phylum Bacteroidota; class Bacteroidia; order AKYH767-A; family OLB10; genus JAJTFW01. Next base: position 8,909 of record JAGOJO010000104.1, read on the forward strand.
GGTTGATTTGTTTCATCCGGAATTTCCTGAATTGTGGAAGGCGGGTGTTTATATGTTGCCGGTGAATGAAGGCTGGAAGAAAAAAAGTAAGTCGCTTCGAAAGAATGTTTCAAAAATTATTGATGCTCTTAGTAAGGAAAAGAAAATCGATAAGGATCCGTCGTTGAAGAAGATGCTGGCTGAAGTGAATAAGGGTACGGGCGAAATGGTGGAAGAAGTGTATGCGATTTCAGCAAAATGGTTGAAATCGGGAAAACTGGTTGGAATGGTTGGTGGAGATCATAGTACGCCGATGGGATTTTTTAAAGCTTTGGCAGATGTTTATCCTTCCTATGGAATTTTGCAGATTGATGCGCACATGGATTTGCGGAATGCTTACGAAGGATTTACTTACTCTCATGCTTCTATTATGTACAATGCTTTAAAGCTAAAACAGGTGAAGCGTTTGGTGCAGGTTGGAATTCGTGATTTCTGTGCAGAGGAGGCGGCTTTCGTTGCTGCTAATAAGAAAAGAGTGGAGGTATTTACCTATGCTGAGCTTGCGAAGAAACGCTTTGAAGGTGCAACATGGAAAAAACAATGCGATGAAATCATTGCTGCTCTTCCGGAATATGTCCACGTAAGTTTTGATATTGATGGACTGGATCCGAAGCTGTGTCCGAATACAGGTACTCCTGTTCCGGGTGGATTCGAATTCCATGAAATCACTTACTTATTGTCGGCATTGGCAAAGAGTAAGAAAAAAATAATCAGTTTTGATCTCAATGAAGTTTCGCCGGGTAAGGATGATTGGGATGGAAATGTCGGGGCGCGAATGCTGTTCCACCTTTGTGGCGCTCTGGCGAAATCTCAGAACAGGATATAAAAAATCCCCCGCCAACTACAACGGGGGATCATACTTACTCATGTACTTACACTAAACAGTCGTTTCGATTTTTTCGTTTCGGAAGGTGAAGTTGTTTTTGTTGTCAATGTCGATCTCGATCAGATCTTCTTTATGAATGGTACCTGCAAGTATTTGTTTGCTTAGCTCATTCAGAACCCGCTTCTGTAATACTCTTTTGAGTGGACGTGCACCGAATTGTGGGTCGTATCCCAACTGAGCAAGCCAGTCGATTGCTTCATCCGTAATACGTAAGGTGATGTCGTTTCCTTCCAGCATTTTAGTGATACTGTTGAATTGAATCTTTACAATATCATGTATCTGTTCTCTGCTTAATGGAGTGAACATGAT
>JAGOJO010000019.1 GCA_017995075.1 Bacteroidia bacterium
TTCAACTGCTTCGGGAGAAATACAACTACGACCGTAAAATTGTTGCCGTTGAACTCGACCCCGTAATTGTTGAAATTGCCCGCGATGAATTTGGCATACGACCTGACAATAACCTCCGAATTGAAACTACTGATGCTGCAGAATATGTCAGCCGGAAAACCCGCAAATTCGACCTCATATTGATCGATCTGTTTATAGATAATAAAGTCCCGGACATTTTACTTCAGCGACCCTTCTGGGAGAACACTGCAAAAAAAACTGCACCGGGAGGAATCATATTATTCAATGCATTTCTAGATGACGACAAACTGGAAACTGTCACCCAAGTACTTCAGGAATCCGGACACACAGTAGAACGTTGGCCGAAGATCAATGGAGCCAATATGATGATTTACGCAATTCAAAAACGTTGACATGCTTCAACTGCACCATATCGCTATTATCTGCAGCAACTACGAACGATCCAAGATATTTTACACCGAAATACTTGGAATGAAAATAATCCGCGAGGTATATCGACATGAACGACAATCGATGAAACTGGACTTGTCGCTGAACGACACTTATCTGATCGAACTCTTCTCCTTCCCCGAACCACCCAAGAGACCAAGTCGCCCCGAAGCAACCGGACTGCGCCACCTTGCCTTCTCCACCGATCGTTTTGACATGGAATTAGCCGAACTAAAATCTAAAGGTGTAGTTTTTGAAGAAATAAGAAAAGATGAATACACCGGCAAAAGATTCGCTTTTTTTCGGGACCCGGATGATTTGCCGATAGAACTATATGAGTCATAAAAAGACTAAATCATCTTTTGACATTTTGAAAATATACTTACTTTTACTTAACAGTAGTCCGAAGCCTTATCGCTTACAAAAATTACAACTTTAACACGATGTTAAAATGAAACGAGGCATCCTTTCAAACCTGATCATTTTTTTACTCCTCCAAAGCACGACTCTCTATGCTCAAGTAGCGCTTGACACTACATACTCTTTTAACGGAGGTGGTCCGCAGTACGCGCGAAGAATTTTCGCAACTCCACAGAACAATCTTCTTCTACAATCCACCATCTATGGAAACTGGTATAATGCAGTCATTACTTTGTTAAACACGCAAGGTGACACACTACGCACCTCCAGACTAGGCAATGACAGTGTCCAGTTTCTGATTTACGACATGAAACTTGCCGGTGACAGCAACTATATTTTATGCGGCGACTACCAAAACCAGCACGACTCTACCGGCATGCAAAGTTTTATCATGAAAATGGATTCAACAGCCACTATAATCTGGTTTAATGAGTTTGGACATAACGATCTGAGTTCCCCTCCCTGGAATCCGAGTTCGTTCAAAGATAAAGCTGAAATTTTAACAGAACTATCCAATGGAAAAATTGCTGTTGCAGGAAACAGTAAATATTATATTGACGCCAACAACAACTATTTACCGACACCATTCTGGTCATCTTACCTTGCAGTATTTGATGGAACAACCGGAACAAAACTACAGGAACGAACTGTTAGTTACCTGATCGACACCAATCCAAACTTCGCCATCAGCAATATACATCTGGAATCAATCGGAAATCGAATATTTTATCTCGGGCGCTATTCTGATGGGTTTAACAGTGACACTATTATTTATGTATTTGACGAAAATGCTGACACGGTATTTACATCGACCAATCTTCCTTCGCAATGTCACCATCTGGAAAAAACCAACAGCGGATACTTAATGCTGTTCAGTCCGGGCAACATCACCAAGGCAGACATCGACGGAAATTTACTTTGGACACACTCTTACTCCGGCACTGGATGGGTGCATGATTTTATCGAAGCTGACGACTCCACTTTTTTCATCACAACCGGAAATGCCCCCATTGAATTATTTCACAATGCCTACTACAACAGTACAACAGGCGATGTGCATTTTTATCAAACAGACAGCACCGGCACATTATTGAATCAATACACCTACTCCAATAACACTACACTATCCGGGCAGATTGCAGCATTACCTAACCATCAACTAGCGGCTGGAGGAAGAAAGAATTCCGAGAGCTGGGTTTTCATCGCCGACATGAATGCCACAGGAGCTGCGGATTTAGAAAACCCACTCCCCAATTCAACAATTCTCCTCTATCCGAACCCAAGCAGAAACGGCCTATTCCGGCTTCACCATGAACTTTCCTTGAACAATGGCGGACACTTGGAAGTTTACACGAGCACAGGACAGTTGATCCACAAACAAACACTTTGTCCGGGCCAGGCAGAGATCCCCCTTTCGCTAACTGAACAACCCTCCGGAATGTACCTCCTCATTCTCAGGAATGACCGGCAATTCATCACCGGAAAAGTTCTTATCGACCGCGAATAACCCTGACTGAAGCTCATTTTTATTGACAATTCAACGTTTGATTTTTCTTCAGGCGCAACGAAAGCATTGGACGAAATCGTTTAATTTTAGCTTCCCACTTCGCAGGAACTATGCAGTTAAAAACACCTTCGTCAGCAGGCCTTATCATTGTATTCATTGCAACACTGCTTCTCTCTCTCAGCAATGCCAACTTTCAGGTACTGGGATTTGCAGATGCAGCCGAATTTGCTTTACTGACAGATATTGCAGGTATCGCACATGCACCGGGCTTCCCGGCCTATATTTTAGCAGGGAAATTATTCTCTGTACTGCTCAGCATCATCGGTATTCAGCATCTTGCAGCGCTGGTCATACTGAGTGCTGTTTGTCTGGCCTCATCAGCTGTACTGCTTTATCGGATCACAGAAATTTTACTACACCACAGCTTCACCGGACTTCATCCCCTTCGCAATGCATTTATCGCCACCACCACAGCACTCGCTCCGGTAACCGGCACCACCATCTGGCACTGGTCACATTCAGCAGAAGTATACAGCGCACAGATTCTCTTTGTAACAATGGTGATGTACGGTTTAACACTTCGGGAGACGGGAAAATCCAAACAAGGTATCTGGTGGACCGCTATCGGTCTTGGATTAGGACTCAGCAATCACCACCTGACCATGATTTTGCTTCTTCCCTTTGCTGCTTTGCTGTGGAGAGGAGGCTGGCTCATTCAGTCAACAACAGCAGGCAAGAAAAACAAAAATATCAAGCCACAATGGTCGTGGGATGATTTCCGACGCACAGCAATGATTGCAACGGTTGTGATGGTGTTTTTTTACGGATGGATGTATTTCCGTGCTTCAGCTGAGCTACCCTATGCCTTCGGTAATCCGGATACGTTAGACCGGCTCCTCTATCATCTAAAAGGAGGAGCATGGATGCAAAACACCAAATCCGTTGTAAAAGGTATCATCGGTATGCGCACTCCCTTTTTTCTACGCATCACCTTCGAACAATTTTTCTTCTGTGGCATTTTTCTCGCACTCGGCATCATTTACCTCTACACCAGCAAAAGACACCGGCTCTGGATGGCCATCACCGGATATTTCCTCGTACTTTTCCTCTACCAGCTGCGCATCGACCAGACTGCCGACACCGACGCCTATCTCTGCACACCATATTTCCTCCTCTACACTCTTCTACCATTCGGAATGGCGAGAGTCTGCACCTGGTACGCCCGGGCTTTTTACTTCCTACCTGTATTTATCATCGCACAAGCCTTCATCCATTTCCCCAAAACCGATCTCCGCGACTTCGACCTCAGCACTGCATTGCTGCGAGATCTTGATCAATCAGCAACCAAGGGCAGCGTAGTCATCATTGCCGACTGGACCAACGTCATCAACTATCATTACGCAAGGATCCACGACAACTTTAGAGAAGACCTCATCGTACTCAACTACGATCTCAAATTTACCCACTACGATCTTATCCGACGAAATTACCCGGAGTTTTACAAAGCAATTTCGGCTAGCTATGACCGTTATATACAGCTCCTGGGCCAATATCATCCCGAAGAAATCTACAACACCGGCTGCACCCTCGACCAGCCCGATCTTCTTCAAGCTTATCTCGAAACGATCAGATCCATACAAGCCTACTGCGAACAACAAAACGTACCCTTCATTGCAGATCCCAAAGCCTTTGTATTTCTCTCACAGCAACAGCTCTTTCCCGTCACCCATATCAGTGGAAGTTATGTCTCCAACAGACCCGGCACCGGCAACGACCAGTTTCTGCAGTTAAACCATCAATGGCTAAAGAACCGTCATGTAAGAATGGATCCATCTGCCGCCGACAAAATCGTAGATCTCGAAGCAGCCATGGATTTTCAGCGCATGTACTGGAAACAAACCGGCGATTCCTCACGTTTACGCATAGCCGAAAAGAACTATAAATCCATCAAACAGATGCAAAACAAGATGAAGAAAAAAATGAACTTCCTTTTCCGTCCGGCATCATGAAAAAAATACTTCAGCTGCTCAAGTACATTTCGCTATCCTTATTGCTGACAGTAACAGTATATGCAGTTTTCAACTATAAACTCGTACAATACGGACTAGCACAACTAAGCGGTCAATTACACATCGTCATGAACACTCGTCCCTGCGACGAATTACTCAACGACCCTGCATTTCCAGACAGTCTGAAAACCAAACTTCGACTCATCAATGAAATCCGCCGCTTTGCAGTAGATAGTCTCGGCCTCAACGACTCAAAAAACTACACCACCCTTTACGACCAGCAAGGCAAACCATCGCTATGGGTACTCACTGCCTGCAAGCCCTACTCCATGGAAGCCTACGAATGGAAATTTCCTTTCCTCGGAGCAGTCAGCTACAAAGGATTCTTCCAACAGGAAAAAGGAATCGAAGAAAAGAAGCAACTACAACAAGAAGGATACGACACTGACCTACACCCCACAGGAGGATGGAGCACACTTGGCTGGTTCAAAGACCCCATACTCAGCAACATGTTACGCAGAACAGATGGACAACTTGCCGAGCTCATCATCCACGAACTATCACACGCTACTTTATTCCTCCCCGGCAGCATCGATTACAACGAAAACTTCGCCACCTTTGTAGGAGAACAGGGAGCCAAACAATTTCTGCGACACCGGTACGGCCAGGACTCAGAGGTTTACCGACGTTACCTGGAAGAACAGCAAGACGAAGCCCTCTACGGAAGTTACATGGTACAAGCCACCCGACGACTCGACAGCCTGTACAGACAGCTTCCGGACACAATGAAAACCGCTGAAAAGTCAAGAAAAAAAACGGAATTTATTACGAGTATCATTCTGAACATCAACTCCTTAAACCTCAAACGAAGAGAGAACTTTCCACAGTACAAAAGCGACATGAAACTACCCAACAACTGCTATTTCATGACTTACAAGCGATATCGAAACATACAGGGTGATTTTCAGCAGGAAATGGACAAATCGGGAGGAGACCTACAAGCGTGGATTACAAAACTACGTGAATCACAATAACTTACCGATAAAAACACTACCTGAAGAAATAGTCGCTTACGGTCAGGACAGTTAAAATATTCCCTATTTTTGTCGCCTCACAAAACTACTGATAACAAGCATGGCTATTACAAACATTTCGAAGAAATCGAAAGCAGCTAAGGCACAGAAAGTCAAACCCCTGATTTTTGTTATTGAAGACGACGCTCTGCAACTCGAGATTCTAAAAGATCACCTGGAAAGCACCACCGCTGAATGCGAGGTAAAAGTATTTCCAACCGGCGAAGATTGTCTCGCTAAGATGGGCGCACAAAAGCCTGCAATGGCCTTCGTAGACTACAACCTCAACTCCAAAGTCAGAACAGCGATGGACGGAGTGAAAGTGGCCAAAAAAATCAAAGCGAAAGCACCGAAGTGTGATATCATCATGATGTCAGATGGCAACCGCCTCGAGACCATCAACGATACACTCCGCAAGAGCAAAATGAAATTCATCAAGAAGGACAGTGCAGCATTAGCAATGGCCACTGCCAAAGTACAGGACAACATGAATCCGTTTGAAGCAATGATTCAGCGATTCGACATAGCGGCAAAGATGTTAAAGCTTGAGCCGGACCTGTATGAAATATTGAAAAGCCCATCCAAGCTTATTGAAGTAAATCTTCCTGTGAAGATGGATGATGGATCTGTACGTGTATTCGACGGATACCGTGTAATTCACTCTACGGCCCTCGGACCATCGAAAGGTGGAATCCGTTATTCACCCGAAGTAGAGGCTGACGAAGTAAAAGCGTTAGCAGCATGGATGACATGGAAATGTGCGATTGCCGATATTCCTTACGGCGGAGCGAAAGGAGGAATCAATTGTGATCCTCGCAAGATGAGTGTAGGTGAACTCGAGAGAATGACACGTGCATATACCTCTGCTATGGCCGATGTATTCGGAGTAGACAAAGATATTCCTGCACCAGATGTAAACACCAGTGGCCGCGAGATGGCGTGGATTGTTGACGAGTACAGCAAAGTTAACGGAGGATTCACTCCAGGCGTTGTAACCGGAAAACCACTTCACCTCGGTGGATCACAAGGCCGTGTAGAAGCTACAGGACGCGGAGTATGCACTGCAGCACTCGAAGCGATTGCCAAAATGAAACTCAACCCGAAAAAGCTGAAAGCAGCAGTACAGGGATTTGGTAACGTAGGATCCATCACTGCAAAACATTTTGAACTGAACGGAATCACTGTAGTTGGTATCTCTGATCACACAGGAGCATTCTACAATCCGAAAGGAATCAGCATTAAAGCAGCGATTGAACATTGTGCGAAAAACGGCGGAACATTAAAAGGTTTCAAAGGAGCAACGTCAATTCAAGCTGGAGAACTGCTGGAGTTAAACGTAGATCTTTTGGCACCATGCGCCCTCGAAAATCAGATTACTGCAGAGAACGCATCCAAAATCAAAGCGAAACTGATTGTTGAAGGAGCCAACGGACCTACATCAGCAGGAGCCGACGAAATCCTCAACAAAAAAGGAATTATTATTATTCCGGATATTCTTGCTAACGGTGGTGGAGTAACGGTATCTTACTTCGAGTGGGTACAAAACCGCACAGGATATTACTATAGCGAAGAAGAGATCAACCGTCGCGCTGATCGCTGGATGAAGCAGGCCTTTGCCAATGTGTGGAAGGTTTCTGAAAAATACAAAACATCCATGCGTATTGCAGCTTACATTTTCGCTCTTGAAAAAGTAGGTACTGCTACCCGTTCACGCGGAAGTTATTAATATTAAAATCGGGCGAAGAGGTTTAATTTCAACAGGAATTAAATCTCTTCGCCTTTTTATTTACCCTGCTTAACTTTGATCCACACAGAGCTACGCAGTTGAATCAACAGGGCAACAAACCCGCAATACAAAAAGCAATGACAATACACAGAGAAGGATTCACCATTATCGGAATGACGATTTTAATACTCGCAGTATTAAACGCGGCAGTTTATTATTTCCTTGGCGACATTCCCTATGTAATGCCATCATTTGCTGTGCTCAGTATTGCCTTCTTCTTTATCATCCTGCAATTCTTCCGTGTCCCTGCACGTCACCAAAGTTTAGGTGAGAAACTGATTATTGCTCCCTGCGATGGTAAAGTAGTAGTTATTGAAGACACAGTAGAAACTGAATTCTTCAAAGAAAAACGCAAACAGGTTTCCATTTTTATGTCGCCGATTAACGTACACGTTAACTGGTACCCAATCAGCGGCAGTATTAAATATCTCCGTTACCACGAGGGAAAATACCTGGTTGCATGGCATCCGAAAGCAAGCACTGAAAATGAACGCACCACAGTTGTAATCGAAAAAGAAGGAAAGTATAATGTCCTTTTACGCCAGATTGCAGGTGCTTTAGCAAAACGCATTGTGTATTATCCGCATGAAGGAGACATGGTGAAACAAGGAGCTGAGTTAGGCTTTATCAAATTCGGTTCACGTGTCGATTTATACCTTCCGCTTGATGCAAAAATCAATGTCAGCATCGGACAAAAAACAACCGGCGGAGTTACTGTAATTGGTGAGTTTGTATAATCACCTGAGTCCCCAGGCACGATAAAGTATATTCAACACACAGCGGTGCAATACGCCGCTATCTTCTATTGTACCTTCAGTATATTGCTTTTGAATCGCATCCAGATCCGCTTTTGAAAACTGCTGTTGCATTTGTATCCTGATCTGCTCTCTCGCCTGAAAAAGTTCCTTTAATCGCAGCTGGTACGCAGAACTCACATCTCCTCCAATTTCAGCACTCAGTAAAGTGGAATTCGCCACGATATCGCAATCATTATAATTATGCTTGTAGTTCTCGGATGACTTCAGGTAAAGACGATTCAGGAACGCATCAGGTGTAGCATAAAACGCACCGGAATCAGAACCCTCCATTGCATGACGGCAATTAACACTATCAATTCCCGACCAGAGAAAAGTTGCATTGTATTTATCATTGATGCTTTTCAAGTCACCTTTCACAGACGGGAACACGATCAGATTATCCGGTTTATTCACGATCACCTCTGACTGCATTCCACCGGTAATGGTCGCTATTCTTCTCCAGCCAATCAGCTCCTTAAACCAATTCGCCGACTTCATCACATACAGCGAATGAATTACGATACCATTCTCTCTCGCCTGCTCACAATACTTCACATACTGCATATCTGCACCACCCACCATACCATTCCCAACCAGATACACCAACTTCACCGCACCTGAACGATCTGTCCATTTCATATCGTTCACACATGCACGAAGAGCCGCGCTTACAATCTGATCACCTTTTTCAATAGACGGTTTCAACTTGTACAACTCCGACACCATAAAATCAAAATTGGGAGTAAGCGGAACTAAAATTTTCACATACGCATTCTCCTTCCCGAAACTGGGACGCGAAAATCCAACCACACCGATACGTAAGGCCGGCTTCGGTTCCATGTGTTGAGCCTGATTAATGATCATCCACAGGTTATCCCGCAGATCGTTAATCAATCCGTTGGTACTTCCACTCAAGTCAACACAAAAAACGATATCGAGTGGCTTACCATTCCCCACAGCCGACTTCCCTTTATCCTTACCATTGGCCATAACGGACAAACTGCCCATCGCCAACAGCAGGAACAAGAAACGAGTCGCCAAATACCGAAGAGATAATCGAAACATATCACTACAAATTTCCGATTCCTTCGCCCTTGAAATCAGCGACGACAAAAAAGTTATGAATACAATTTTGTGATTTGTGAACGTAAAGCCGGCAGATAATCGGCCAATGCCTGCATCGCCTCCGGAATCTTCCAGTTACTACGATCACGCGGCTCCACATAATTTGAAATAGCCCTTATCTGAACACAAGGAATCTCCAACATTCCACAAGCATAAAAAACCGCAGCCCCTTCCATCGACTCCACCTCTGCCGATGAACGCGACGTAAAAGCAGCAATCGACGATTGTTCACCATGAACGGTATTTACTGTAGTCCCCTTCACCTTTCGCAAACCTGTTTCGAGCCCATCAAGCCGCAATGGCATCAATGATTTCCCTGAAAATGGTTTCTGTCCAGCCTCCACAAGACCCAACTGAAAAACATCCAGAAAACTACCACGATCATCCGCACCCAGATCACCAAATTCCTCTTCCGTCACTTCTACCAGATCTCCGGGATGAATAGTAGCCGACAGACTCCCAGCCAGTCCGAAATTAACCACCAGATCAACCGGTCTCTTCGACAAAATTTGTCCCAGTGAGAAAGCCGTAGCCACCATGCCAACACCGGTCACCAACAACGACTCACCCTGACCCAACGCCTCCGGGAAATATCCATCTCCCGCAGGATCAGCCAGTCCCGAAAGAGAAACCTCCTTCGCAGTAGCCGCAACCCATAGAATATTCATAGAATCAGACACGGCGCAAAGATACTGCAAACCGCTGTCTTTGTGCGAATTGTCACTATGAAAGATCATAGAAAAGCCCTAATTTTGCAGTCCCTCCAACAGGTAATCCATGATTTATATCACCCGACGCGAACGATTCAATGCAGCCCACAAACTATTCAAAGCAGAATGGAGCGATGAAAAGAATCTGGAGATTTTCGCCAAGTGCTCCAACCCGAACTGGCACGGACACAACTACGAGTTATATGTCACTGTGAAAGGCTCCATCAATCCCGAAACAGGATTTGTAGTCGATTTAAAATTCCTCAGCAAACTCATCAAAGAGCGCGTCATCGACAAACTCGACCATGCCAACATCAACCTGGATGTAGACTTCATGAAAGGACGAATGGCCTCCACGGAAGTACTTGCTTTGGCTATTTGGGAACAACTGGAAGCACCTATACGCGAAGAAGGGTGTTTACTGCATTGTGTTAAACTTTACGAAACCGAAAACAACTTCGTAGAATATTTCGGGTAAGAACAACAGAGACGTGGCTAAAGATAAAATCATACCGCAAGGCGAAGAAATGGACGGTTACCGTAAAGTGGATCTGTACAATGCAGAGAAAGTAGAACGGCTAAGCGGATTTTACAAAAACATACTCGAAGAAGTCGGCGAAGAAACCGAACGCGAAGGGCTACTCAAAACACCTGAGCGTGTTGCCAAAGCCATGCAGTTTCTCACACACGGCTACGATCTTGATCCCGTAGGCATACTCAACTCCGCCAAATTCCGCGAAGACTACAAACAGATGGTCATTGTAAAAGACATTGAGTTGTATAGTCTATGCGAACATCATATGCTGCCCTTCTTCGGGAAAGCACATGTAGCCTACATTCCCAACAACTACATTGTAGGACTCAGTAAAATTCCACGCATCGTTGACGCATTCGCCCGACGCCTGCAGGTACAGGAGCGACTCACCACACAGATACGCGACTGCATACAGGAAACATTACAACCACTCGGAGTAGCAGTAGTCATCGAAGCACAACATTTATGCATGCAGATGCGCGGCGTACAAAAACAAAACTCCGTCACAACCACTTCTGCCTTCACCGGCGAATTTGAAAACGATAAAACACGCAGTGAATTCATTTCACTCATCCGTAACAACCGATAAAACTTCACACCTATGAAAGCATATATCTTCCCCGGACAAGGATCACAATTCCCCGGCATGGGCAAAGACCTCTACGAAACATCAGCGCTTGCAAAAGCTATGTTCGAACAAGCCAACGACATCATGGGATTTCGCATCTCTGATCTGATGTTCAACGGCACTGAAGAAGATTTACGACAGACAAAAGTTACGCAGCCTGCAATTTTCATTCACTCTGTGATTGCCGCACGCGTAATGGGCGATCAGTTTCAGCCAGACATGGTAGCTGGACACTCCCTCGGAGAATTCTCTGCACTTGTAGCCAACGGAACGCTCAGTTTTGAAGATGGATTGAAGCTTGTGATGGAACGTGCTTACGCCATGCAGGATGCTTGTGAAGCAGTACCTGGAACAATGGCAGCGATCCTTGCACTTGCAGATGAAAAAGTAGAAGAAGTATGCGAACAAACTCCCGGAGTGGTTGTCGCAGCGAATTATAATTGTCCCGGACAGCTCGTAATTTCCGGAGAAGTAGAAGCAGTAAAAGCCGCCTGCGAAAACATGACCAAGGCCGGAGCGAAACGCGCATTACTGCTCAATGTTGGCGGAGCGTTTCATAGTCCGTTAATGGAACCTGCCCGCGAGCGACTTGCCAAAGCAATCGAAGCAACTACATTCAATACACCCTCCTGCCCTATCTACCAAAACGCCACTGCTACGCCACAGCAAAATGTTGAAGAGATCAGAAAAAATCTGATTGCACAATTGACCGCTCCGGTACGTTGGACACAAAGTGTTGAACACATGGTAGCTGACGGAGCAAATACGTTTACAGAAGTTGGTCCTGGAAAAGTACTGCAAGGACTTGTAAAGAAAATACACAAAGAAGCGGTAATTAGCTAATTAGTCAATTAGCCAATTTGAAAATTTGATGATCGGATGGCTGGATGGTCGGATGATTGCCAATTCACCCCCGAGGTTCCTACGTCACTCGGGGCCTGCGGCAACTCACCCCTGAGGTTCCTACGTCAATCGGAGCCTGCGGCAATTTGCCAATTTGAAAATTTATCGCAACATAATTAAATATAGAAAGTTCAGCTTCCAAAACACTGAACATAGTACCTTGAATCCAAAACAATCATGGAGCTTCATCCTTTAAATGCCATTTCACCTATTGACGGTCGCTACCGTAAAAACTGCGAAGAACTTGCTTTATATTTCTCAGAAGAGGCTTTGATGCGCTACCGGGTGATGGTAGAGATTGAATATTTCATCGAACTCTGCGAACTTCCGTTACCGCAACTGTCGGGCTTCGACAAAGGGCATTACAAGGCATTGCGGGCTATTTACCACGACTTCAAACACGAAGATGCACTTCACATCAAAAGCATTGAGAAAACCACCAATCACGATGTGAAAGCTGTAGAATATTTTATCAAGGAACAGTTTGATGCACTTGGTCTGGAAGCATTCAAGGAATTTATTCATTTCGGACTCACCTCACAAGACATCAACAACACTGCGATACCGTTGAGTCTGCGCGAAGCCAACACTTTAATTTACCTCCCGGCCATTAAAGCCATCACCGAAAAGATTCTTCTCGTTTCGAAAGAGTGGAAAGACATTCCGATGCTGGCCCGCACACACGGACAACCGGCCTCTCCCACCCGACTCGGAAAAGAGATTTATATTTTCCACCACCGTTTACAGACACAAATCGAATTACTCAATACTATTTCCTGCTCCGCGAAATTCGGAGGAGCAACCGGTAACTTTAATGCTCACGCCATCGCCTATCCGCAAATTGACTGGATTGGCTTCAGCGACCGATTCATTGAACGTCTGGGTCTGCAACGCACTCCTTATACCACACAGATTGAACATTACGACAACATGGCTGCCTTATTCGACACCATGAAACGTATCAACACTATTCTCACGGATTTATCGAGAGATATGTGGTCGTATATTTCCATGAATTACTTCACCCAACGTGTTGTAGCCAATGAAGTAGGATCCTCCGCCATGCCCCATAAAGTGAATCCCATCGACTTTGAAAATGCCGAAGGAAATCTGGGAATGGCCAATGCCCTCTTCGAACACCTCTCAGCCAAGCTGCCTATTTCCCGACTTCAGCGCGACCTCACTGACAGCACTGTCCTCCGCAACATCGGAGTTCCTTATGCCCATACGCTAATTGCCTGCAAATCGTTGCTTAAAGGGTTTAGTAAAGTCAGCGTAAACACCGCAGCCATTGAGGCTGATCTCGGAGAGAACTGGGCTGTTGTAGCCGAAGCGATACAGACTATTCTCCGCCGCGAAGCCTATCCGAATCCCTACGAAGCATTGAAAGCACTTACGCGCACGGGAGAGAAGATAAATCCAACCACGATAGCCAACTTTATTGATGGGTTGGATGTGTCGGATGAGTTGAAGGGTGAGTTGCGTATGATAACTCCGTATAACTATACGGGGGTGGTAAAAGACTTCTAGTTTGGGGGTTGCAGATTACAGATGCGAAACGGGGGGACGTGCGGGGCACGTCCCCCCGTTTCTTTTACGGAGTGATTAGGATTATGCAGATTATACGGATTTACAGAGTACAGATCCTGAAGTATGCTTCGCTCACTTCAGGGCAGGGATGATGCCGATATACAGATTACGGATGGTAGGACTATTAATGATCTACAGATTACAGAAATACAGATGGGTGGATTACAGATGGGTGGATTACGGATGGCTGCGCCGTGAAGTGTGCCGTGATGGATGCTTTGCTTGCAAAGTAGACAGCGCGACTCTACTTCACGGATGGCTGCGCCGTGAAGTGTGCCACGAGGTTTGCTTTTTGGCCAAAGCATACTCGCGGTCTACTTCAAAGATGGCTGCGCCGTGAAGGGTGGCGTGATGGATGCTTTGCTTGCAAAGAAGACAGCGCGACTCTACTTCACGGGGGTAGGTAGTTAACAGTTAAGTATTCATAACTTTCCCGAACGGTGGGAAGAAAAATTTGAAGGCAATTTGGTTACCGCCGTACCTTTCCATTGCTAAAACCGCATTTTATTCATGAAAACAAAACTTCTACTCTTAACAGTTCTTTGCCTGTCTATTTCGCGATTCAGTACTGCTCAAACGCCCTGTACTGCAGGGGAATTGAAACTGGTTTCTGTACAAAAGGATTTCCCCTGTGAAGCTTCTTTTGGGACTACAACCTATGTAAACTTTGTTTCTATCACGGTGGACAGAAGATTTCTGAAAACTGGAACCTTAGAATGGCAGTTCAGGGCGGATTCGGTGAACGGAAGCTGGCAGCCGGTTTCGAATTCCTGGTCGGGGCAGGGTACGGAGAGTATTGGATATTTGTATTTCAGTACGGCGGATAACGGTGAATACCGTGTGGTGTTTACCGATACTGCTACGGGCTGTAAAGACTATCGAAAAATTCTGGTTACAGTTTTTCCACGTCCGTTGCCAAGTATTGCAGTTGATTCATCGTCTTGCGATGGATTGTTTCTTGGAGCACATGATGCGAATAATCCGTCAGGAAGTAACAATACCTTTTGCTGGAATCCAGATTATAGTTCATTTCCTTTTACGTGCAGCTCAACCAATAATTATTACCTGTTCGACAGAGTTGGATGCGCCATGATTGTAGGGAATGCTTCAGTAATTGTTACAAATGAATTCGGCTGTGAAGGCGAAACATACACCTCAGGAATTTGCAACCTTGACTATATGGATATTCGCGCTGACTTAAGTTCACTTTCAAATGTATTTTGTGCAAACACTGAAAGCATCAATATCACCAGAAACTCAGGGGCAGGCTTTATTGGAAACTGGACTTTCCAATGGCAGAAGGATGGAACGAATCTTAACTGGGCACAATCATCCACTATAAAACCTACAACGAGCGGGAATTATTCCTGTCTGGTTTCTAACGGTAACGGATGCACGAAAAATACTGACCCCATTTTTGTCACTGTTTTCCCAAGGCCGGCAGCAACGCTCGCTCCAGCGGGAAATGTGCAAATCTGCCAGACCGATACACTGACCCTGCTCTCGAATACAACAGGCACAAATACCTATGAATGGTATCGGAACAATGTTCCTTTCAGTACTGCAGGACCGAACCTCTCGACTAATCTATCAGGGAATTATAAAGTACTTGTCACAAACAATTTTGGCTGTACACGCATGACAAGCACCACTAAAGTTTCCAAGTACAGGACAACGATCTCTGGAAACGGCCCGGTGGTTTTTTGTCAGGGAGACAGCGTTATTCTTTCGAGTACAACACCCAACACCGCTTCCTGGCAATGGCAACTGAACAATGTCAATATTCAAGGAGCAACATTTCCAACCTATGCAGCTAAACAATCCGGGCTTTACAGAGCAAAATCAACGAGTGTGGCCGGCTGCATCAGCTACTCCAATCAGATAGATATAAGTGTGAATTGCAGAGCAGCAATCGAAACTGCTGCAAACCTGCAAGTTTATCCGGTACCTTCGTCCGACTTAATCGAAATCACAATTCCTGAAGGATTTCGTAATCACAGTGTACTGCTGCTGACAGATATTTCCGGCAAAGTTCTTTCTGGTCAGGATATTTCCGGCAATACAACTCTAAGTGTCAGCATCCGCCACCTTGACCCCGGAATTTATTTTATCAGATTACAATCAGACAATTCTTCTGCAACAGGAAAAATTGTCCGCCTGTAACCCCAGGATTCGCCCTTGAAAGACAGCACTATTTCCAGCTCAATTGTTTATTTATCCTTCTGAACTCAGACTCTACGCGAGTATCAGGCATGATCACTGTCAGATAAAAGAGGATTAACATCATCTGATACCGGTTACAAGCAAAGTAACTTTACATGACAACCAAAACAGGGAACGTCATGAAAAAGATACACGTAATTGCTCTGTTTGCGATCATCCTGGTAATACCGGTTAGCTTCGCCTCAGCACAGTGTACCTGCTCAGCCGGTGAATTAACAGGATTGAATGTGAACAAAGATGGCGAATGCAGTTCTGACCTCTATACAGGATATCAAAATCATATTACCATTGAAATCCTCCGCGCTCAACTTAAAACCGGCACCATTCAGTGGTCCTTCCTCCCTGAAAACAGTGCAGGAAACTGGATAGCTCTTCCTGCAGGATGGAGCGGTACAGAAAACATTGATCATCCTTCTTTTTCCATTGCTGAGAACGGCTCCTATCGCTGCATCTTTACGGAATCGACCACCAACTGCCGTGACACGAGCATCGTAGCTATCAATGTTGCTCCTCAACCAAACATATATGTTACCAACGATTCCTCCACCTGCGAAGGGATATGGTTCAGTGTACACGACAACAATAATCCAACAGGTGACGGTAACAACTATTGCTGGCAATTTGACGGCATGAATTGTCAGAGCAGTAACCCAGCTTTTCTATTCCCGACACCGGGGTGCTCAATGGGGTACAGCGATGTAAATATTATTGTATCCAATTCGGCGGCTTGTTTTGATGAAGCCCACTTGACCGGTATCTGCAATCCTGAATTGCTGGACGTATACAATGATCTGAACGGCTCTGACATATTATGCAGAGGAGTTAAAACGTCACTTTTAAGTGTAAAACGTTATTCTGCGATCAGTTCCCCTTCCACCTGGCAATATCAATGGCGAAGGAACGGAAAGGCCATAAACGGTGCGACCGCTGTTGACTATACACCTACTGTCGGCGGAGTCTATACCTGTAAAGTTGTTTCAGGAACCGGATGTCAGAAAGTCACCAACCCTATCACCATTTCTTTTTTCCCTGCAGTAAATGTTCAAATATCCGCAGTCACAACTGAAATCTGCAATAGAGATTCTGCTCTTTTGCAGGTTACTACCGGAAATGCGATTCAATATGAATGGTTCAGAAATGGAATTTCCACAGGAGCTACCGGCACTGATTACTACGCCAAGAAACAAGGGAATTACAGGGTACTTGCAACTTCAATTGAAGGGTGTACAAAGTTCAGTAATGTGATACATCCTTATGTCTTCACCACAACTATTCAGGCAAGCGGGAACCAAAATCTTTGCAATGGCGACAGTATTATGATCGAAGCGACCTATAATAGTGATGCGGTATCATTTCAATGGCTCAGGTACAGCAATCCGGTATCCGGTGCTACAGGCTCACAATTCTTCGCTACAAAGTCAGGCCGCTATCGGGTAGTGGCAGTTTCAACTGAAAACTGTACTGATACCTCTAACAGCATTTACCTTACCAGTAATTGCCGTGAACCAGCATCCGATGGAACCTTTTCGATCCAACCAAATCCTGCAAGCACCTATATTGAACTTACCTTTCCTGATACAATGAAAAATGCTTTCGGTGCCCTGATGATTACAAATACGCTGGGGCAGGTCGTGCTCTATAAAAACATCAGCATTTCATCTTCGCATACCGAACGTATCACATTTACTCAGCGAATAGAAAACGGAAGCTATTTCGTAGTTGTGACCAGTAACGAAAAAAACTACAGGAAGAAATTACTGATATCAGAATAAACCACCGGATTACTCCCAGCCACTGGCCAGCACATCTGCCAGGTGAATGGTTTGTAAAGGGAGCTTTTGTTTTTGGATCACCCCATTGAGGTGCATCAGACATAATGGATCATTCGAAATAATCATTGAAGCACCGGAAGCAGTAATCACACTCAGCAAATCGGTCGCCATTTTCACGGTCAGCTCCTCGTTCTTGCGATCCAGTCCTCCACCCATTCCGCAGCATACATTGCCCGAAGGATCGTTCACCAACTCAAGGTCACGCACCTTCGACAAAAGTGAATGAACAGGATTCATATCAGCTCCTTCCGACTTACAACTGCAGGAATGCAGCACATAGGCCTTCCCGTTATACTTCGCACCGATATCACTTGCATTCATCACATTCACGAGAAAATCACTCAACTCAAAAAAGTGTTTCTGCACCAGTTTATATTCATTGTGCAGTGCTGAATTATGAAACATTGCCGGATAATACTCCCGAACCGTCATCACACAACCCGGACCCGGACTCACGATATACCTCTCATCCTGGAATTCACGAATTAGTTTCTCGCCTACTTCCTTACAATGATCGCGGTAACCATCTTCATAAGCAGGCTGCCCACAACAAGTTTGTTCAATATTATAATTCACACCACAGCCCACCCTTTGCAACACCTTCAGCGTATTTCTGGCTGTCTCAGGCTGGAACTGATCCACATAACAAGGAATAAAGAGATCTACTATCACGACTAATTATTAAATTTCATTTCGAGGATTCTATTCTGATGCTGCACACGCAGTAATAAGATAATACCGATGATAAAGAAAACGATTAATGCAACGATAGACTGACGCATACTTCCCGTAATCTCATTGATATAACCGAAGATAAATGTTCCCAACACTGTCCCTACCTTATCGCATACATCGTAAAAACTAAAGTAAGACGCATGATCATTTGTAGGAGGAAGTAATTTAGAATAGGTAGATCGGGAGAGCGACTGAATACCACCCATCACCATTCCCACAAATGCAGCAGTCAGGTAGAAATCGAAAGGCACATACACGAATTTATACACTGCAGTACAAATCAGCATCCATACCACAATTGACACAATCAATGCTTTGATGTTTCCGAATCTCGCCGACAAGGCAGAAAACAGAAATGCTCCACCGATAGCCACAAACTGAATCAACAGAATACAAACGATCAAGCCGCTTTGTTTACTCTCTTCATCAGGCCATGCAATTTCCTGCACACCGAACAATGTAGCGAGGTACATCACCGTTTGCACAGCCATATTGAAAAACAGAAATGCAATCAGGTACATTTTCAACGAAGGCTGACTCTGCAACTGTTTCCACACTGTTTTCAGCTCACGGTAACCTTTTGAAAGAATATCACTTTGAATCGGACGAGCCTTTGGATCTTTCGGCAGGTTCGCAAATGAATACTGCGCAAAACCAAACCACCATACACCCACCAGAAGAAATGAAAAACGCATTGCCGTTCCTTTCTCGATACCGCCATACCAATCGGGGAAAAGGATCATGGTCAGGTTAAAGATCAGCAACAAACTGGAGCCAATATATCCCATCGAGAATCCGCGGGCACTCACATAATCCTGATCTTCCTCCGAAACCAGCTCCGGCAGATATGCATTGTAAAACACGATACTACCGGCATAACCAATCGCCGCCAGCATCGAGCAGAGAATCCCCACCCACAAAGTGTCGATCCCTTCGAAAAACCATAACAACGAACAGGAGATCGCCCCCAGCGTGCTGAAGAAGAACATAAACTTCTTTTTCTGACCGCTGTAATCGGCGATAGAAGATAACATTGGCGAAACGAGTGCAATGACCAGAAACGAAAAAGAGATGGCATAGGACAACAAGGACTCACTATTAAAGGTACGTCCCAGAAACTCTACTTTACGCGAACCATTATTATCGGTAATAGCGCTAAAATAAATCGGAAACAAAGCAGAACTGATCACCAGCGAATAGGCCGAGTTCGCCCAATCGTAGAAGGTCCATGCCTTGATTTTCTTCGGATCGTCCAGTTCTAATTCCACATCCATATGCAGGGGTGAAAATAGTGAAAGAGTCGATACACGGGACAGTCAGCCCGCCAACTGTTTCCAACAACCGTCCTTGGTTATATCTCAAACTCGAACTTCACCAAAACCCGCATTGAGGTTGTGCTGATATCCACCGAGTCGGTATAGTTCACGGAAGTAGGAATTACATCACAAAAACAAAATGGGATCTCCCCTAACTTTTCCTTATCCGGCACATTTCCGAGGTCATAGTCAAATAGTTCAATGCGAATATCTTCATTGAATATATAGGATCCCTGGGGTGGACTCAGTGTAAAAGTACCTGTAGTGCTATTGTTCAGAACAGTAGTTGGTTCATAGAGTGTATCTCCCGGGAACGTCAGTTTATACATAAGATCCGGTGCATCTCCCGGATCCCAATCGAAGCCACCGGGTTTAAACGTCGGAATTTGAATCACCTTAATGGATTTAATTTTCGCCCGGCGATGAAATGTAATCGGCAAATCACGAATCAACGTTGCACTCTGACTACCCTTCACAACGGTAGCCTTCACTTTATAATTACCGTAAGCTGTATATGTATGCTGCACCGTAAAACCTGTACCTGTACTACCATCTCCAAAATCCCAGTTAACTGCATCTGCTGAAGAAGTACTGGCAGTAAACGTAACTGTTTTCGGCAAGGAGGTAGTATATCCGGAGGTGGATGTAAAAGTGATGCCCGGTACTGATTCTTCATCCTCGTCTTTTTTACAGGAAGAGATCATCAAGAGACAGCCGAACAAGAGGAGCCATAGGTTTTTCATAGCATAAAGTTACAAAAACTTCATATTGGTCCGATTCATCCACTTATGGAATATGACCTGAATCCGACACTTCTTTTTCTCAGAGAAGAAGCTCCTTGGCTGATAAAAAAGAAACCCCGGCCATGATACACGACCGGGATTTTCATTCAATTAAATTTTATTAAGCCAGCTGTGCGCGGATAATATTCAATGCACCACCTGCTTTAAACCACTCAATCTGGTTTTCATTGTAGGTATGATTCACCTTGATTTCCTCTGAAGATCCATCCGCATGGTTCAACACCAACGTTAAAGGAGTACCGGGAGCGAAAGAGGTAAGTCCGATAATATCGAACGTATCATCTTCCAGGATTTTATCATAATCAGCCGGATTGGAGAATGTCAACGCCAGCATACCTTGCTTCTTCAGATTCGTTTCATGAATACGAGCGAACGACTTTACTAATACAGCACGAACGCCAAGGAAACGTGGTTCCATCGCTGCATGCTCACGGCTTGATCCTTCTCCATAGTTTTCATCACCAACAACGATTGAACCAATGCTCTGTGCTTTATACTGACGCTGCACCTTCGGAACACTTTCATATGCTCCTGTAAGCTGATTCTTCACGTTATCGGTTTTTCCATTGAAGAAATTCACCGCACCGATCAACATATTATTAGAGATATTATCGAGGTGTCCACGATACTTCAACCATGGACCAGCCATCGAGATATGGTCGGTAGTACATTTACCTTTTGCCTTGATCAGCAATTTCAATCCTTTCAGATCAATACCTTCCCAGGCTGCAAACGGATCGAGTAACTGAAGACGATCGCTGGTAGGAGAAACATTCACAGACACATTGCTACCATCAACAGCAGGCGCCTGATAACCGGCATCTTCCACAGCAAAACCATTCTTCGGAAGTTCATCACCGGAAGGAGGATCGAGCTTTACCTTCTCCCCTTTATCATTGATGAGATAATCTGTCATCGGATTGAAGCTCAAATCACCTGCGATTGCGATTGCAGTAACCATCTCAGGTGAAGCCACAAATGCATATGTATTAGGGTTACCATCGGCACGTTTCGCGAAGTTACGGTTGAACGAATGGATAATGGTATTCTTCTCTTGCTTCTCAGCGCCCATACGATCCCACATACCGATACATGGTCCGCAAGCATTCGTAAACACTTTCGCGCCTACTTCATCAAACACCTTCAGGAATCCATCGCGGTTAATTGTAAAGCGAATTTGCTCAGAGCCCGGATTAATCAGGAATTCAGCTTTCGCCTTCAGACCTTTCTCCGCTACTTGTTTAGCAAGAGAAACAGCACGGGAGATATCTTCATACGAAGAATTGGTGCAGGAACCGATCAGACCTACCTCTACTTTGGTCGGCCAGCCGTTCTTCGCAGCTTCTTCCTTCATTTTACTTACCGGAGTCGCCAGATCAGGAGTGAAAGGACCATTCAGGTGCGGCTCCAGTTCTGAGAGATTGATTTCAATTACCTGATCAAAATATTTTTCAGGATTTGCATATACTTCTGCATCTGCTGTGAGATGTTCTTTCACTCCATTTGCGAGATCAGCCACCTCAGTACGACCAGTAGCACGCAGATAACGCTCCATGCTTTCGTCATAACCAAAAGTTGAAGTAGTAGCACCAATTTCAGCACCCATGTTGCAGATGGTACCTTTACCTGTGCAGCTCATCGAGGTAGCGCCTTCGCCAAAATATTCCACGATAGCACCTGTACCGCCTTTCACAGTCAGGATACCGGCCACTTTCAGGATCACATCCTTCGGAGCAGTCCAGCCATTCAGTTTA
This sequence comes from Bacteroidia bacterium, assembly GCA_017995075.1. Classification (GTDB taxonomy): domain Bacteria; phylum Bacteroidota; class Bacteroidia; order AKYH767-A; family OLB10; genus JAJTFW01. The sequence goes on from JAGOJO010000019.1 coordinate 22,197, forward strand.
CCCGTCAGCTTCACGCCAATCAGCTTCGGAAATTTAAGTTCCCACGGAAGACCGGCCATCACATCACAAGCATCAGCACCGCCGACACCGATCGCGATCATGCCCAATCCACCGGCATTAACCGTGTGACTATCAGTACCAATCATCATTCCACCCGGGAAAGCGTAGTTTTCTAATACTACCTGGTGAATGATACCGGCACCCGGCTTCCAGAAACCGATTCCATACTTATTGGAAACGGAACCCAGGAAATCGTACACCTCGCGGCTTTCATTGTTAGCAAATTCGAGATCCTTCGCAGCCCCGTCACGCGCAGTAATCAGGTGATCACAATGCACAGTAGAGGGAACAGCCACTTTCGGACGACCAGCCTGCATAAACTGGAGGAGCGCCATTTGAGCGGTAGCATCCTGCATAGCCACACGATCCGGGTTAAAATCGACATATGATTTCCCTCTCTCATAAGCCTTAGAAGGCAATGCCTCCGAAAGGTGAGCATAGAGGATTTTTTCAGAAAGTGTGAGCGGACGTCCTGTCAGTTTACGGGCAGCTTCCACCTTTGCAGGGAGTGTGGCGTAAACACTCCTGATCATGTCGAGATCGAATACCATGGTTGAATTCAGAATTTTAGAATGAATAACGAACTTCTCAATCCAGCCATAACAGCTGTTTTTGAGTGGTGCAAAGATAGGCAGAAAAACAAGAAAAGCGGACATAAAAAACCGGAAATATTACATGGACTAAGTGCCTGTTATTCACGCAGAACGGAGACATTGTCAAGGCTTAAACAAACTGATGAAAAACAAACAGGTAGCTCCCACAATCTACTGCGGATTTTCAGCAATTAATTCCCAACAGAAAACCTTAACTGAAGAACTATTTCGGACAAAGTCACCACGAAACATTTATAGTTCAGTACATTTCTCACATTCAGCACGGTCAAAACGAAGAAAGGCAGTAAACGGAACGTTATTTTCACTAATTTGCCCTCCTCAATCCACCAAAACATGAAAATACAAACATTTAAAACAGCGGTAATGCTGGTTGTAGTTACCCTTCTCTGCAATTTCAAATCACAAAGTCAAAGCTGGACCACCTTCACTTACACGGCGTCAAATGATACAGTACTGGACCAGGCAACCAAATGCGTATATGACGGCTCAGGAAATTCATACTGGGCGGCCCGGTTTTACATCTCCCGAACAACAAGAGTTGGTTATATGTTATGGAAACTTGATAGATTCGGAAATATTGCGGCTAAGCAAGTAATCACGACCAGTGTAATTGGATCTACTATGCAACCAATTAAAGATCTGAAAATTATTTCAGGAAACCTCTATGTGCTATTTGATCTTAAGAAATCAATTAATGGTATTGACTATGATGTATGCACTCAAAAATACGATCTCTCGCTTGTAAAAAAATGGGAGTCAGTTTACAATAACCCCAACTCAAAAGATGATTTTGGGATCATGCTGGGAGAGGGGCCGAAATCAGGAATAATTACTTCTATTTCTACCGGACAAGATGGCGGAATTATTAACTATTCAAGAACAAACGGATCAATTATCAACAGCTACTTTTACGGAGTTGGCAACAACCAAAAAGAGAATATACGGAAGACGATTTTAACTTCTGGAGGGGTTTACTTTGCCGGACAAGACAAATCACTTTTGACAGGAACCAGCGACATGTTTATCGCCAAACTCGATACTAACTTAAGTTTAAGCTGGAACAAAGTATTTGACGCATCGGCAGGATCTGTTTATGATGAGGCGATTGATATTTATGCTGATGCTTCAGGAGATATACTTGTCACCGGCAATTTTGAGTTTTCTACAGGTGCAACAAGAGTATTCTACACTAAATACAACGACACGAACGGTTCCAGGCTATGGATTCGCCGACTAACAAACGACGATAATACTGCAGTTGCCGTCTTTGCAAATTCTTCTGCCAATATCATTTCCGTTGTCAATGGAAACCCTTGCAGATATGTCAATATAAACGGTAATACCGGAGCGCTCATCGCATCAAAAGGGATTTTCACAAATTCAAGTATCAATTTTCAAATCGCAGACTGCATCAACGGCACCAATGACCTGTACATCACCGGGAATTTTGATTCTACATACAATTCCGGAGGAAATTCTGTTACTGAAACAGGCGTAATTATTTCAAAGCTTGACGGTACTGGATCCAGACTTTGGAACGAAAAAATTTCAACTACCGGTCAACAAACTTATATTGCATCAGATATAGCCATTAGAGGTAATAGCCGACTTTGCTTTATCGTTAATATTACCGACCTAACGGTGGCAAACAAAACAACACATAGCATCTTCGCATCAATCAGTGCTTCCACTGGCAACCGTTTAGCAGCAGAAGTTTCAGAAAACTCCGACCTCACACTTTACCCTAATCCTGCAAAAGACTTTTTGACCATCCGTATGAACAAAACCATCGGAACAGAAGCCCTTGTAGAAATTTATAATTACACAGGACAGTTAATAGCCCGCAACACGGTATATTTTGCTGATGAAGGATCAGTTCAAACTGTAGATATCTCCGGATTATCTGCAGGCACATACATGCTGAGATTACAATCCGGCAATGAACAATTCACCCAAACGTTCATAGCAGAATAATCAACTAGTACAAAAAAAGAAACGGCTGCATCGCAATCGATACAGCCGTTTCTTTTTTTTAATAACATCTACTTTGTTTCAACTGCACCCTTACGAAGAGGTGTCTCAAAATTTTTCTTCAGAAAATCCACCACTAATGCATGCGCTGCCGCCGTTGCTACTTTATCGAATTTAGGATTACTTGGATTCGCAAACGCATGATCAGCATCGTACATATGAAACGTAAAGGGCTTTTGGAGTACTTTCATCCGCTTATCAAACTCCCCTACCAGCTCAGGAGTAATCCATTGATCTTTTTTACCATAGATACCCAACACAGGAGATTGCAACTGCACCAGTTTAGCACCATCGAGCTCAGGCATTCCATAATACACCACACATCCATACCCTTTATCTCCCGCCATAATTGCAGCCTGCATACTCCAGCCACCACCCATACACCAGCCCAGCGTCTGAAACTTTGCAAACTTGCCACCATATTCGATAGCTGCCCGGATAATAGCCTGAGCCCGCTCTGCCTTTAACTCCTGCATCCATTTCGCTGCTTCTTCCGGATTATAAGTAACCCGCTTATCGTAAAGATCCAAAGCCAACACAGTAGCTCCGGTTTCCTGATGCAAACGCTCTGCTTCTTTCAAAATCTGATCAGTGAGCCCCCACCATTCATGAAACAACAGGATAATTTTACCAATTGAAGCACCCGACTTCACCTCAAAAACACGCGCTTCCTTACCATCATCCGTTTTCAGACTCACCATCTTCCCGATCTTCGGTTCATAGCCGATTTTTTCCGGAGGAAGATGCGCATCAATGAACGATGATTCATTTCCAAACTGTGCAAAGGCCAGATCGGCACTCTGCGGAGACGAACAACAGGATTTTTGGGCATTTACATTGACGGAGCTGACTATTAGCAAGGCAATGACAATCAATAGATAACGCATAGTATAGAAGTAATTGAAATGTAAAATTAAGGAAAGATTCTGACAAGCCTTTAGCGTATCAATTGCATTCCTTATTTTCGGACTCCCTTTACAAAAATTCTATGCAATACTGGCTGATCAAGTCAGAACCCTTCAAGTACCCTTGGGAACAGTTCGTCAAAGACGGCATTACCTTTTGGGACGGTGTTCGCAATTATCAGGCTCGCAACAATCTGCGCAGCATGAAGAAAGGCGATCTTGCTCTGTTCTATCACAGCAACGAAGGAATGGAAGTAGTTGGCATCGCCAAAGTTGCAAAGGAAGCATACCAGGATCCCACCACGGAGGACAGTAACTGGGTGGCCGTTGACTTCAAGCCACATAAGCGCCTGAAAAACCCGGTTCCACTGGCTGCCATCAAAGCGGAGGCACGATTAAAAAACATAGAAATGCTTCGCCTCAACCGCTTATCGGTGGTGAGTATTAAACCTGAAGAGTTTGACGTCATTCTCGAAATGAGTCAGACGAAATAAAAAAGTATCTAACGTTACCGAATATCCGAACCTACAACCTTGAAACAGCCTATCCGACTTCTGCAGCTCTCCTTACTGTTACTTTTATTTCCACTGGCCCTTCTGGCACAACAGAAAGGAACAGTACGAGGCTTCATCTACGACAAACAAAACGGAGAACCCGTTCTCTTCACACCTGTTTTCCTGAAAGGTACGCAGCTAGGATCACTCACTGATGTAAATGGCTTCTATTCCATTTCCGATGTACCGGTAGGGAATTATGAACTCATGGTGAGTACCATCGGATTTGACACACTGGTAGTGCCTATCACCATTCTCGCGAACCAGGTAATTTCAAAACAGCTTTATGTCACCAAAACGACCGTGAATCTGAAAGCGGTAGAAGTAAGTGCCGAAAGAGAAGCACAGAAAACTGAAGTAAGAACATCTGTTACGAAGATCACCCCCAAAGAAATCCGTTCAGTACCTTCAGTAGGCGGAGAACCTGATCTCGCCCAATATCTCCAGGTATTACCAGGTGTAGTATTCAGCGGTGACCAGGGCGGACAACTTTACATCCGCGGAGGTACACCCATCATGAACAAAGTATTGCTTGATGGAATGATTGTATACAATCCATTTCACAGCATCGGTTTATTCTCTGTATTCGATACTGATGTAATGCGCAACGCTGAAATTTACACCGGAGGATTCCCGGCAGATTATGGCGACCGCATATCCTCTGTAATGGATATCACCACCCGCGACGGAAACAAACGTCGTTACGGCGGAAAGATCAGTGCCACTACGTTCTCCAGCAAATTAATTTTTGAAGGTCCCATCAAAAAACAAAAGGAAAACGGAGGTGGAAGCAGTTCATTCCTGCTCAGCTACAAAAACTCTTATCTTGATCAAAGCTCCAAAGCATTGTACAGCTATATTGACGAAGATGGATTACCATTTAACTTCCAGGATTTTTATGGAAAGGTATCTCTCAACGGAGAAAACGGATCGAAACTTAATCTCTTCGGGTTCGACTTCAGCGACAACGCCACCTTCCGCGATGTTACAGATATCAACTGGAAATCTACCGGATTCGGATCCAACTTCATTCTCGTTCCAAAAGGATCGAACACACTTGTAGACGGAGTATTTTCTTACTCACAATACAAAACCAAACAAACAGAAGCAGGCGGATTACCACGCAGCAGCGCCATCAACGGATTCAATTTCGGATTCAACTTCACCAGCTTCATCAAAAAGGACGAATTAAAAATCGGTCTCGAAGTACTGGGATTCCGTACGGAGCTATACCAGAACTCCATCACCGGCATCACCTACGAACAAGTAGAAAACACTACTGAGTTCGGTTCGTTCATCCGTTACCGTATATCCAGAGATAAATTTGTAATTGAACCAAGTATGCGATTACAGTATTTTGCTTCCCTCTCTGAATTCTCACCTGAGCCACGTATTGGAATCAAGATAAACGCCTTCGAAAAAGTTCGCTTCAAACTGGCAGGAGGTATGTACGCACAGAACCTCATCAGCGCTGTATCTGACCGTGACATCGTGAACTTGTTTTACGGTTTCCTTAGCGGACCTGAGAGTCTGCCGGCTGAGTTCGACGGAGAAACAGTTGAAACCCGATTACAGAAAGCACGTGATATCATCTTCGGAACAGAGATTGATGTCACCAAGCATTTTGATGTAAACATTGAATTCTTCTACAAAAAATTCGTCCAGCTTTCCAACATCAACCGCGACAAAGTATATCCGGATAATGGAATTTATGCTGACAAACCTGATTACCTCAAGAAGGATTTCATTATTGAAGAAGGAAAATCATATGGAGCCGACATCGTGTTGAAATATGAATTCAAGCGACTTTACCTCTGGGCCGTATACTCCCTCACTTTTGTAGATCGATACGATGGAATCCGTACCTATAATCCACACTTCGACCGACGCCACAACGTCAACCTCGTTGGATCTTACACCTTCGGTAAAAAGCTCGACTGGGAATTCAACGCACGCTGGAACTTCGGTTCCGGATTCCCTTTCAGCGGAACACAAGGCTTCTATGAATACCTCAATTTCAGTGGCGGCCTCTACTCCGACCCTATCACAGATAACGGACAGCTGGACTATATCCTCGGGCCACTCAATGAAAAACGACTACCCACCTATCATCGTCTCGACTTCAGCCTGAAGAAAACCTTTGTGCTCAGTAAAAACTCCAATCTGGAAGTCACTGCCAGCGCCATCAACATCTACAACCGCGAAAACATCTTCTACATTGATCGTATTCGCGACCAGCGCGTCAATCAGCTTCCCTTCCTGCCATCGTTAGGAGCTAGCATGACATTTTAATAGTGAACATATGATGGCTTTGTGTACTTTTATAGAGCCATGACCAAACAAACGGCCCAACGATCCAATCTCCAGTTTAACTGGCTGGTGATTTTATTGCTCTTGCCGCTCACCTTTGCGGTTTGTTTGTGGCAACATTTCAACGGACTCTACGGTCAAGAACCGCACGAGATCCAGCGATACATGCAGAATCTGTTTGCCTTTCTCACGGGAGGTCCGGCACCTGCAGCACAAACCATTCCTGTAATTTATCCACTCGCGGGCTCCATATTCAATCTTTTCATTCCGACGTTATACACACTTCAATTTGTCAACTTGGTCGCCTCTGGGTTCTGCTACATCAGTTTTTGCAGATTACTCAATCTCATGTATCCGGAAGGAACTCAACGACAACGATTCGCCTTCCTGATATTATTTCTAAGTCCCTTCTATTTCAGAGCCGCTGTATCAGGATTAGCCGATATGCTCAGCATGGCCTTTGTAGTGAGCTCCCTCCTCGAATGCTACCGGTGGAACAAAACGAAGAGCAGCACATCCCTCATCCTCGCACTGGGAACAGGATTGCTCGCACTACAAACACGCTACTCCACCGGACTATTATTAATTCCACTGCTGCCGATGTTATGGACAGCCATGCGCAGCCGCTTATCTCTTTTTCTCATCCTCATCTTCACTATCCTCATCACCTTAACGCCAAGTATCTTTTTAAAAGGCCAGGACGGACTCGACTTTCTCCTTCACCCATGGTTATTTGACTGGTCGCCCCTCAATCTGTTCAGAAGCGCCTTTGATGCAGCAGGGAATAAAGTCAGCTACAGCTTACCCAACGCCCTTTACCTCTTCAGCTTATTGTTACATCCCGGATTCTGCATCATCGGAATTGTTTTCATCATTTACAGCATCAGCACACGCGTAGCACTACCTTTCAACTGGAACATCGGACTCGGGTTATTTCTACTATTCATTGGAGGTTTACCAGTACAGGACTTACGACTTCTTCTACCCGCCTTCCCCATTGCATTACTGGCACTTTATCCGGCCTACGAAAAACTCATCTACAAACTCCCTTCCCGTAACCAACGCGTAATTGCGTATATACTAGCCGTTATAGTACAGGTTGGATTATCGGTCAGGGTTTTAAAACCGGTTTACATTTATCAACAGGAAGAATATCAAATTGCAGAAGCACTTAAAAAACTACCTGCCGGCACACTCAACACTTTCGCCATTGATGGTGCACTGAGAACTTACAACGTTCCGCAAGAGATTGTAAACATGTGGAGCACTGCTAGTCCATTATTCAATGCCGGCGACCTCCTGCTTTACAACCCGCAACGTTTCAACAGCCAGTATCCCGAATCAGAACCCGTAAAAACTTTCCAACGACTACGCAGAACGGGACGACTCATGTTTGTAGCTTCCTACAACAATGGATGGGAGCTATACCGGATAAAAAACTAGAGATAAAGCACCCATTTCCCGAGGTGAAACAAATTCTCCATCCAGCCGTATAAACGGGGTTGATGGATCGCTTAAATCAATATACCACGGCACTTATACCACAGGTTGCTTACCGCTTTTTAAAAGAAGGAAGTGATCAGGCCGGCATATTATTGATTGCATCCATACTCACTTTAAAATTTGGTGCAACAGCTACCGGACAATTCATTCCGGTCTATCTCATACTCCAGTTCATACTACAGCTTTCTCTATTTGGATTCCATACCCATGTACAGGAACATCTACAACATGAAGGTGACAGATTCATTGTTTGGAACAATGCAGTAAAAGCACGCACAAGTATTTTATACTTAAGCATACTTACACTTCTCATCATCCGGTTCAATAGTCCGTTTGTTATACCGGCGGCTGTTTGGCTCATTGCCAGGTTCTACAATGAAATCATCTCCCTATCTGCCCGATACAATGGCAAAACGAAGGAAGCATTGTTGATCCAATGGATTTTCATTGTAGCAATTGGGGTTTGGATAAATGCAGAAAGTAATTCTTTTTCACTCACCAATTTTATCACTACAATGGCAATAGCTGAATGCGGACGTATTGCCATCCAATTGCTCTTTCGGCTCACCTACTTCAGGCTTCCGTTAATTCCACGCATTGACTTCACACAACTATACACAGCCATTCCACATTTAGGAACCCGGCTTTTGTATATCCTTCCGCTCAACATCACATTACTTGCTGCAATCCTCTTTCTTCCCTCCGGACAGCTAACAATCTACACACTTGAAATCTGCTTCCTCGTTTTAGGCACCTTGCCCGCTTTTGCGTTATGGTCGACAGAGAGATACAGGCCCAATGCGCTCAGCACAGATGCCGTTGTCATTAGCAGTCTACGGCTCACCATGCCCGGAACGATTATTTCTGTCCTGTGGATTTTAAGCACCCACTTTCTCATCAACATCATCACCGGAAGAGAAACAGAGCCCTGGGTCATCGTACCGCAATTCATCATATTACTCACGGTCTACTATCAACTCCCGTGGCTTTCCGCATTTCAACGGTTAAAAGAAACATCTACACTCCGAGTACTTCTATCCATCACCCTTTTCATTGAGTTAACACTCTCCATAGTGCTGCTCTCCCAAGGCGAAGTACTAACAAATTACATGGCGATTTCCGGACTTCTTTTTCTCAATACCATTGCCATACGGCTATTAGCGAATAAAATTTTGTAATCGCTGTATTGCAAACGAATCAAATCAACAAGATTTACTGCAAGCAACAATACAGCGTAACCCGTACCTGAACATCGACGAATGCAACAGGATCCGGAAGCGCAATAAAAAACCCCGCCGAAGCGGGGTCTGTGTTACAATGAAGAAACTAACCTAACCGTTCTTAACGAATTGTAACCATTTCTCTATATTTAGGAAGAGGCCAGCTCTCATCATCCACGATGAGTTCCAGCTTATCCACATGATAACGCAAGGTATCAAAATGCGCTTTCACTTTATCGCAATAAGCAATTGCTTTCGTACGCACATTCGTGATTCCATTTGCCTTTTTACGCGCCTCAATCATATCATCCACATTCTTTTTGATAATAGTGATATGGCTGCTGATCTCCTTGATCAATTCCAGTTGAGCAGCATAAGTATCTTTCGGCAAACCGATATCTTTCAGACCTTCTACGTTCTCCACCAATAGAGTTTGGTATTTAATAGCAGCTGGGAGGATATGGTTAATCGCCAGGCTACCCATCACACGAGACTCAATCTGAATTTTCTTGATATATGTCTCCAGCATGATTTCATGACGTGCTTCATTTTCACGATGAGAGAAGATATTGTTCCGCTCAAAGAGATCCATTGATTTCTTCGTTACGAAAGCATCCAATGCAGGAGGAGTAGTAGTTACATTGCTCAAGCCACGCTTCTTCGCTTCCTTCTTCCATTCATCTCCATAACCGTTTCCTTCGAAGCGAATTGCTTTCGACTCCACGATATATTTACGCAACACTTTCAGGATCGCCTCATCTGTCTTGGTACCTTTCTTCGCGATAGACTCCACTTCAGCATGGAATTTCTTCAACTGATCTGCCACAATCGTATTCAGGATGGTCATTGGCAGCGCAGAGTTAGCAGAAGAACCTACTGCACGGAATTCAAACTTATTTCCGGTAAATGCAAAAGGAGAGGTACGGTTACGATCGGTATTATCGAGAAGGATCTCCGGAATTTTACCGATATTCAGTTTCAGCGCTGTTTTCTCTTCAGGCGTCATCTTTTTATCCTTCACCGCTTTCTCGATCTCATCCATCACTGCACTCAGCTGTTCACCGAGGAAGATCGACATAATAGCCGGAGGAGCTTCATTGGCACCTAAGCGATGATCATTCGAAGCAGAAGCGATAGAAGCACGCAAGAGATCTGCATGTTCAAATACGGCACGGATCGTATTAATGAAGAAGGTCAGGAACCAGAGATTACTCTTTGGAGAGTTGCCCGGTGAAAGCAGATTCTTTCCGGTATTGGTACTAATACTCCAGTTATTGTGTTTACCGGAACCATTGATACCAGCATAAGGCTTCTCATGCAACAACACTTTAAAGTTATGACGACGTGCGATTTTATCCATCACGTCCATCAACAACTGATTGTGATCTACTGCCAGGTTGATATCTTCAAACACAGGAGCACACTCGAACTGCGAAGGTGCTACCTCGTTGTGACGTGTCTTCAATGGAATACCCAACTTCAACGACTCCACTTCCAGATCAACCATGAACGAATTTACGCGTGCAGGAATAGAACCGAAATAGTGATCTTCCAACTGTTGACCTTTCGCAGGTTCAGCACCGAACAAAGTACGACCGGTCATTTCCAGATCAGGACGTGCATTGTACATGTCGATATCCACCAGGAAATACTCCTGCTCGATACCCAATGTAGAATAAACATTCGTCACGTTTTTATCGAAGTACTGACAAACCGGAACAGCCGCCTGATTCAATGCATGCAGGGCCTTCAATAACGGAGCTTTATAATCGAGTGTTTCACCTGTATAAGAAACGAAGATGGTAGGGATACAGAGCGTACGACCGGAAGGACTCTCCATAATGAATGCAGGAGAACTAGGATCCCATGCTGTGTAACCACGCGCTTCAAATGTATTGCGGATACCACCACTTGGGAAAGAAGATGCATCCGGCTCTTGCTGTACCAATGCAGAGCTCGAGAACCCTTCAATAGCACGACCATCATCACTCAATTCAAAAAACGCATCATGCTTCTCCGCAGTTGTACCTGTTAAAGGCTGGAACCAGTGCGTATAATGTGTTGCACCCATGCTCACTGCCCAGCTTTTCATTGCCGCAGCAACGAGTTCAGCCACTTTACGGTCAATACGCTGCAACGTATTGGTCGCCTCCATCACTTGTTTAAACACCTCTTTGCTGAGGTATTTGTGCATTTTTTCTTTGTCGAAGACATTCACACCGTAATAATCCGACACCTTCGCTGAAGGAGGAGTTACGACTACCGGCACGCGGTTGATACTGCTTTCAAGCGCGCGGAAACGAAGTAGAGCCATGTTGTTTTTTATATTTTGTATTAGATGAGACCGGGTTGGTTACTGCTTTAAAATCCACAAAAGAAAACCGGAAGCCGGGACGAACCTTTTTTTTGCTTTTCCGCTGATCCGGGGTTCCTTTTGTCAATTCCGACGCAAATATAGGTTAGAACCAGGGGGGTGGTCAAGAAAAAACCATTATTTTTTGAACAGACCCCCTATTTTTTAGGGGGGTACACCAAAAAAAACGACTTTTTAAGGCCTTTCTACGCAAAAAACGGGGGTAGGTTTCAAAAAAAATCATTTTTTAACCTACTCAGCCCACTTTTTCAGCCTTTAAAACGCAAACATGCCCATCCCGACTGAATACCAGCCAGAGAACACCCATCTTCAAAACCAACTCAGACTAGCTAATCCGCTTCAATTTCAGCCCTGAAATAGGCTTCACAATAAGCGGCACTTTCTCCACAGCAACGGTAGAGGTATCCAGACCAAAGGCCTTTTCATCAGAGAGCGAAAACTTCTTAATAAAGAAATACAGATCCATAATGATCTTCTGTATCCATGGCAATTCATTATCCAGGCTCAGGAATTTCTCCATCACCACAAAACGGAAATCACCCACCATATGACGTTTTCCCAGTGAAGGGTAACGACTCACAATATCTACTTCCTTGTTACGCACCAGATCTTCCACCACCTGACGGAACATAAGATTAATTCTTGGATCTACACGGAAGCCGATTTTGAAGTCTACCCGAATCAGGCGACCTTTCATAATTTCCGTCACCTTATACTCCAGTGTATACGGCTCATCCAGTACATCCACGTGAACAAACCAATAGATGTCTGCCCGCTTCGGCTGCTTATAAAGGATGGAATATAAAATCTTCTCCTCGATTTCATTCCCATGATTCGCACTGGTAAGGTAAACCAGATGTGTTGAATATTTCGGGATAGAAGTATCGTTACTCAAGGTATCCAGCAAGGGCAGATACTCATCTACCTTCACAAACTCCACCAAACGATTCCTGATTTTACGAGAGTAATAAAGCACCACCATTATCAGGATCAATAGACTGGCGATCATCAACGTCACCCAACCACCATGTGAAAACTTACTCAGGTTGGCAACAAGGAATGAAAATTCAATGGTAACGAAAACAAGAAACACACTATAGGCAATCCACTTCGGAAAATCATACAATACGAGGTAATAGGTCAGCAGCAATGTCGTCATTAACATCGTGAGAATAATCGCCAAACCATACGCCGCCTCCATTCCTGAAGATTCTTTAAAGTGAAGCACGATTCCCACACAACCGGCAAACAACAACCAGTTTACAGAAGGAATATATAATTGTCCGCGAAGATCAGTCGGGTAAACCACTTTCACTTTCGGCCAGAAATTGAGTCGGATTGCTTCATTGATCAAGGTGAATGAACCGGAAATCAACGCCTGTGATGCAATGATCGCCGCAGCAGTTGCAATAAAGATTCCGATCGGCAAAAACCAGGGAGCCATCAACGCGAAGAAAGGATTCTGACCATCCAGTACCTTCCCATGATTACTCATCAACCAGGCACCTTGTCCAAAATAATTCAAGAGCAAGCTTGTTTTCACGAAGCCCCAGGTCAACCGAACGTTTTCGCGACCGCAGTGTCCGAGATCACTATATAAAGCCTCTGCCCCTGTAGTACAAAGAAATACAGCACCCAACAACCAGAAGCCGCCCGGATGATTCACCAATAAGGTATAAGCGTAATATGGATTAATTGCTCTCAAAACAGAGAAATCGCCCCCGATTCCGATCACACCCAAAACTGCCAGCATTCCGAACCATATCAGCATCATCGGACCGAAAAACTTCCCTACCATGTTTGTACCGAAACGCTGAATAACGAACAATGCTGCGATAATAGAAATGACAATCGGAATAGTAGGTATATCCGGATTAATTGCCTGCAACCCTTCGATAGCCGAAGAGACAGAGATTGGCGGAGTAATAATTCCATCGGCCAGCAAGGTACTACCACCAATAATCGCCGGGAAAACCAGCCAGGGAGTCTTGCGTCTACGCACCAATGCATAGAGCGAAAATATTCCACCCTCCCCCTTGTTATCAGCACGAAGAGTCAGGAACACATACTTGATAGTCGTTTGGAGTGTGAGCGTCCAGAAAATACAGGAAATCCCTCCCAGCACCACCTCATCATTGATCGGGAGATTACCCACAATCGCCTTCATCACATAAAGCGGTGAGGTGCCGATATCACCGTAGATAATCCCTAAGGTAATCAGTAAACCGGCGGCGGTAATTTTTTGATGAGAGGAGTGTGAACTCACGGATAGTAAACCGAGCGGCAAAGGTAGGGGTTATTTGAGATTCCCATCGCTTTCTCCAGGAAATAATTTTCCGGTGGAGTCTCCCCCTATTCTTAGGCAGATTCAACCAACCACAAAGCCATTCGGATATCTTTGTAAACATCAACCTACCACCTATGAACAACCGTTACGCCACACTACTCTTTATTCTGCTTACTACTTTCACCGCCAACGCCCAATGGTCGACCAATAATTTACCTTCCGGGGGACGCTCCTTTCTCGCTGCAGCCACCTCCGGAAACTACGCCCTGTTCGCAGGAGGAATTGGAATGATCAGTATACCCCCGGGAGTATCCGATAAGTTCCAGCTAAGCACCAACACCTGGAGCGGAGGCACCCTCAGCACCGGACGTGTAAAGCTGGCAGGAGCAGGAAACGGGAAGTATGCAGTATTCGGCGGTGGAGCCAACGACTGGATTTTCGCCGTGTACGACGCAGTTGATATCTACAACAGCACCACCAACACCTGGAACACCAGCCAAACCCTCTCGGCAGCCCGTTATAGCTTAACCGGAGCCGCAGCAGGAAGCAAGATTTTAATGGCAGGCGGCATGGACAACAACGGCACCTATTTCACCACCGTAGATCTCTTCGACACCCTCAACGGCGCATGGACAACTGCCGCACTTTCCACCGGAAGAGCGAATCTCGCATCAGCTTCAACAACGACGCATGCATTTTTTGCCGGAGGAGAAAACGGAAATGGCTACTCGGATGTAGTTGATATCTACGAAGCAGCCACCGGCACCTGGACCACCGCACAACTATCCATCGCACGAGCCAATTTAGGAGGGACAGCCTGCGGAAATAAAATCTACTTCGCTGGCGGACTCACCGGAAGTACCGTCAGTAAGCGCGTTGACATTTACGACATCACCACCAATACCTGGAGCATCGACTCCCTCTCCATTGCGCGCCAGAATGTAATGGTAGCAGCAGTTGGAAAGTATGTATTGTTTGCCGGCGGCTCAGATGCATTGGGCATGACCGTTTACAACAACGTTGACATCCTCGACACCCTCACCGGAACCTGGACCACCGCCACCCTCACCACAGCCCGCACATACGGAGCTGCCACATCTATTGGCAACAAAGCCATATTTGCAGGCGGAGCAGGAAGTAACGGATTTGCGGTAGCCACAGCAGAAACCTACACCGTCACCAACACAGGATTATTTATTCCACAAGAAGCAGAAGGGTTATTGGTTTATCCGAATCCGTCGAATGGAACTTTCCATCTGAATACATCCACATTGAAAGGAGACATTACCTGCTCTATGTTTAACCTTCAAGGTCAATTAGTCTATTCAAAACAATTTACTGCAGGCGACCAAAATATAACTATTGGGCTATCCGAAATTAACGCCGGGGTTTATATTCTGAAAATTGAGGACAGTCAAAAAATCAGAGTAGAGAAGATTCAGGTTGATTAAGAATTTTTACACGAATTAATTTTAGGGGACTAATTAAAGTAACGGTAATTGCAACTTGTTGCGTAATCTTGACTACGGGCGACATGCTGATGGCTACAGGCTACAGGCTGCAGGCTGCAGGCTACAGGCTGCATGCTACAGGCTACAGGCTGCATGCTACAGGCTACAAGCTACAGGCTGATTACTACAGACTAATTGCTACAGGCGATTAGTTGATGGTTGATATATGTGCAACTAAACTTCGCTACCAAAAAATCCCCGGAAAACTCCGAGGATTTTTTGGTAGCGGGGATAGTCCCGATAGCTATCGGGATCGAACCTATGTCCGCCGCGGCGGATATGAGCCCAACGAGCTCACCTGTTCTTTAAGACGATGAT
>JAGOJO010000105.1 GCA_017995075.1 Bacteroidia bacterium
ACGTGCATGTGGGCGTGAGTTGGGTGGTATGTCATACTTCCCGCGAAACGGTCGGTATAAGACATTGTATTTCCTGTCTTGTGGTACACACGTTGTACTACCAATTGACGGAGAGGCTGACCGTTAGGACAAGTGAAATTGCTTGGTACATTGTAAAATGTATCTGTTCCGCAAATGGCAGTTGGCAAAGCGCGAACTTCCAATGGTCCGTGTCCGATATTCGGTGTTGAAACCGATAAACGTAAACGTCCGTCGTTTCCGCTGCAGGATGGGCTGCAAGTTTGTGGATACTCAATATATCCACTAGAGCCATTTACCAACAGTGGAGGACGTGCAACGTGAATGTCCGGAAGAAGATCACAGTTGGTTGTTCCGTCTTTACATACGCAGGAAGTTGCGTTCGTAGTAGAACATTGCGAGTAACCGAGAAAGGGCAGCATGATACATGCAAACCATAACAGTACTTGTTTTTTCATGAATAGATTAGGGCTAATTATTTCGTGTGTTGTATTAATTGGCAATTTATTAGTTTTCGGCGACATGAGCAAAATCAGTTGCTTCGATGTGCTTTTAAATTATTCGTTGGTTATTCTATGCAAAGATGCGGTAGTTTCTGCAGTTCCGGACGAACTCTTCGACTATACGGGGTCAGGCTTGGGTGAAAGCATCAAAAAAAAGGGTGAATGAAAAATCACCTTCTGACGATTATCACAATGAGCCCAAGGATAAAGCTAATTCTTTGTTTATTAATACTTTACCTTAAAAGACGATCAAGTGTTCTTTTGATATCTGCCTTATAACGGAGCCACTCTTCGCCGGTTGCCGGCCCTGAAAAACCAGTGTGAACCTTGACAACCAATCCTTTACGATCGATAAACAAGGTGGTAGGATAGGAGAAGAAACCGGTTACTCCCGACAGTACTTTTTCCACTTCCCCTTTTCGGGCTACTCCGGCAACCAAAACCGGATAACTCACATCCAGTCGGTTTTTCATTCGTCTGACGTTGTTGGAGGCCAATCGAAAATCTTCAGAACGCTCAAAAGATAGCCCTATTATTTCCAGACCTTCTTCCTGTCGGGCTTCATAGATGCTGTCAAGAAACACAGTTTCATCCATACAATTCGGACACCAGGTACCCATGATCTGAATAATTCTGACTTTGTTTCGGTAATCCGTATCCGTTAGTGATACGAAATTGCTGTCGGGGTCCGGTAGCCGGAAATTGATTTCACCACTAGCCGTTGTAATGCTTCCCGGATCACGAAGTTTAATGCTGTCGTTTCGTTCCGCTACAAATTTACCTTTATAACTTAAACCGGAATATTGCATTCCTTCCATACGGTTGCCGTTTACTTTGGCCAGATATAACCAGGCATGTGCACCATCGAATACACTTAATTTAAGTGAATCTCCATCAATAATTCCTTCCAGAAAGCGGTGATCACCGGATTCAGTCAAAAAAGTACCCGTTACTTTTCCTTCTTTCTCCCGGAAGACACCAATCGCCAGCGATGAGTCAGCGGTACCTGCATCAAACCATGTTTCCCATCTGCCTTCAACTGATTGCGTATAGGCTTCACGTTTAGTAAGTGGAAATCGTTGGGCGATATTTTTTAT
The DNA here is from genome assembly GCA_017995075.1 of Bacteroidia bacterium. Lineage (GTDB taxonomy): Bacteria > Bacteroidota > Bacteroidia > AKYH767-A > OLB10 > JAJTFW01. The sequence goes on from JAGOJO010000105.1 coordinate 1,619, forward strand.
ACCCCTGAATGGAATTACTGCAGGTATTTTCCTGCCTTTGTTGATCCAGTTACCTGTAAGTTCACCGACCCCTGCTTTTAGTCTGAATTCAGAATCGTAAAGCGGTAATGTGATGAACACCGAATCACCCACCATTGTAATTTCATCGCAGATAATTTTTTCTTCGGCATTATAAATATACATCACCAGTTTACCATCGTAATTGCTTATCTCGAAGCGAAAAGGTAGTTCTGCTCCCGGCAATTGAAGTATCCCGAGCCATAAACCGATCAATAAACTGAAATTCATGTTTTGCAATATTGGAGTGAAGCGAATACTATTTAATCTATTTCATAAACCGACAGGAGATAGAATACTTCGTTGTTTTTCCCAACGCCATTTTTTGCTCACCATCAATCTGAAACCCTTTGCCGGAAGTGTAAGTTAGATTTTGTTTGTGTAGAAACCATGAATTCGATTTTTCAAATTCAATCTTAATAGTTTGAGGTTTGTTATCAGCGTAACTGATAGCCATTCTTTTAACTGGTACTTTTTTTTCTTTAGCCAGATAAATAATTGTTCCTGGCTCAGTGATCGAGTCTATTGAATAAGCATTTACTGTAGATGGTTTATCAATGGCGCTTTCGAGAAAGGGTTTAAGTTCTTGTTCCCAGTCCGGATGATGTATCGATTGAACTTCCTTTTTCCCCTCGTAAGTTACCTCTTTCAGCAACCATGCTTTTTCTTTCTTAAGGAGATTTTCTTCTGCCGAGAGGAAGCCATTAATAGAGAAATATTCGGATGATACTTTCGATGGCGGAGTAGAACAACTATTCAGTACCAGCGCGAGAAATAAAGATAGAAGAATATTTTTCATCAGATACCAGCGCCCATACTTCTGGCTTTGTTAAAATAGATGGCAGCTTTCGCGGTATCACCAAGATTCTGTAACGTAACAGCCAGATTCATTACGGCTTTTACATTTCCGGGATCCGCTTGCACTGACCGTTCGAAGAAACTCAATGCACTGTCGGGACGTTGCAACATTACATAACAATTCCCGCTGTTATTTAGTGCATCTGTGTAAACAGGGTTAATACTCAAAGCAAGACCATACTCCTTTAGTGCACTTCTGAAATCACCGGCTTTTGCATATGTGTTTCCACGATTATAATATGCTTTGTCGAATGTTGGTTTCAGTGAAATGGATTTTGTGAGCGCTTCGAGAGATTCATTTATTTTTCCTGATTCACTCAGGTACAGGCCGTAGTTGTTCCATGCATCAGCATCGCCCGGATCCATTTGAGTCGCCGCTTTCAGATCTGAAAGCGCTTTATCATATTGCTTGTTCATTCCATAGGCTACACCTGCACTGACAAGTCGACTGGCTTCGGTAAATGGCTTGTAACCCCTTGCAGTTTCAAAAGCTTTCACTGCATTCGCCGCATCTCCCCGTTCCTTATAGGCAATACCTAGGTGATACCAGGCATCATTGTAGTTCGGCAGAATCGACACGCCTTTACTCAGTTCAGCGATAGACCTGTCCAGAAGATTTATTCTCTCTGTTGATCCCTCCGGAGCTTTTAAAGCCTCTTCCACCAGCAAAGTGCTACCTAGTGCATAACGGATGCGGGCACTTTCCGGAGAAACCTTTACATCATGCTGCAATAAAGTAAGGTTGTTTTTCCAATCGGCATTTCTGCTGATAGTACGACCGGCGAAGAGAACCAAAATCAACGTGAGTGGCAGGAATAGTTTTGTATTTCGGATATCCGACAACGTTATACCTTCCGGCTTTGAACCTGTTGCCGGAAGGAACCTGTTCATGAAAAATCCTGTAAGCAGACAAAGTCCCAGAGAAGGGGTGAAGACAAATCGCTCTGCCATCGTCGCTTCGATAAGGAAGAAGATATTACTAACCAATACCACTGTTCCGAAAAAGAATAAAATTCCAAAAGAAGCAACACTACGTTTTGGTAATTCCTTCAGCGCATAAATCAATCCTCCAATTAATACAACAGCTGAAATCAAAGCACCAGGGTGACTGAGTCCTGCCAAGGGAATTGTATTGTAAGAATAATCGAAGACAAGTGTTTTCGGGAATACAAATAACCAGAGATATTTTCCCATGATCAGCAATGCAGTAGCGAACCGTGATGTTATATCCGTAGCTCCAACAAGAGAGTTGTTAATCAGCATCAATTCGTATCCTCCGGCAATCTCTCCAATAGTGGCAATACGTAATAAAAAGAAGACACCGATAATACCTATATAAACAGCAGAGTATCCAATAATCTTCTTCGTATCAGCTTTTGTAAAACACCATAGAGCCAGCGGAATTACACCAGCCCAGGTCACAGAACTTTCTTTGGCAAGTAAAGCCAGGAAGAAATAGATGCCCGAAAGAATAACAAAACTAATCTTCTCCTCACGAATAGAACGAAAGAGTGTACTCAAGGATAGAATACCAAATAGAAAACTAAGCAGTTCATCGCGGCTTTTAATATTAGCCACAACCTCCGTATGTAAAGGGTGGAAGAGCCAGAGAGCCGTTACAGCAATAGGAATCAACGGATGCAGATCCCGCAGTAAGTCTTTAAGCAGAGAAAGAAGTATTATCGCGATGAGAGCATAAATCAATACATTAATCAGATGCCCCGGAAATGGATTCTCCGGAGCTATACTCCATTCAATAGCGAACATTGCAACTGATAATGGACGATACAGCCCTTCCTTTCTGTCCCAGAATCCCGCCCGGTACGAACTCGAGAAAATTTCATCCAGTCCGGCAATACCCTGTGTAGTGAACTTGTTGTTTTTTATAACGGTCGTATCATCCACGGTATAATCATGTCCGAGTGTATTTGCATACAACAGCAAAGCAGCAATCGCGAGCACAATACCCATCATGCTCCACGACACTGTAGTTTTATTCCCACCCGATGCTGGGGATTTAATCTCTGGTTTTATTGGTTTTTTCGCTGACACAGGTCCAAATATAATCAGGAAATTGGTTGTAAGCTACAATTCAGGCCGGCAGGACATTTCAACCGGCAGGCTATCTTCAGCAGGACCATAAAAAAAGGCCACCATCAGGCAGCCTTCTGTATATTTTTCGTTCTAGTAGATTAATGAGATCCTTTATGCATCGGACAAGGTTTCCCGTCGCCACATTCAATTCCTTGCTCCTTGCATTTCTTCATACAATCTTCGCCACAGGCTGCGGATTTCTCCGGACATGATTTGCCATGGCCACATTCTACACCTTTCTCTTTACAATGATCCATACAAGCCGCATCACATGATTTTGAATCTGCCTTACAGCCACCCATCTTATCGCAGGCCGAAGCTTTGATATGGCATTTACCATTCTCCATCTTCACGCAATCGCTGCTATCACATTTTCCTTCTGCCATCCATGCAGCACAAGTAGTAGAATCGATAATGCAATTACCTTCTGCATCCATCTCACAACCACCACTCATTTCCTGATGACATTCCATCTTCGCTTTTCCTGCACAGCAATCATCCATCTTCACATCACCATGACCGCCGCCATTCACAGCAATCAATGGAGCAATTGTCAAACCAACAAGAGAAGAAAGCTTAATCAGAATATTCATTGAAGGACCGGAAGTATCTTTAAATGGATCACCAACGGTATCACCTACAACTGCTGCTTTATGTGGCTCAGATTTTTTATAGAAGATTTCTTTCTTACCGTTCACCTCAATTTCAACACCTTTCTCGAAAGACTTCTTGGCATTATCCCAGGCACCACCGGCATTGTTTTGGAAAATAGCCCAAAGTACACCGCTCACGGTAACCCCGGCCATATATGCTCCAAGTGCTTCAGGACCCATCACTACTCCAATGATGATCGGAGATACAATGGTAATCACACCAGGAAGGATCATCTCACGCAACGCAGCTTTAGTAGAAATTTCCACGCAACGACCATAATCAGGTTTACCTGTACCTTCCATGATACCTGGAATTTCGCGGAACTGGCGACGCACTTCGTTCACCATATCCATCGCAGCTTTACCAACTGAATTCATCGCCAAAGCCGAGAACACCACCGGAATCATACCACCGATAAATAAAGCGGCAAGCACTTTTGCATCGAAGATATTAATACCCTGAATACCGGTAAAAGTAACATATGCTGCGAAGAGAGCCAATGCAGTAAGTGCTGCAGAAGCAATAGCAAATCCTTTACCGATAGCTGCAGTTGTATTTCCTACAGAATCCAGGATATCTGTTTTCTCACGAACATCAGAAGGTAGTTCACTCATTTCAGCAATACCACCGGCATTATCCGCAATCGGACCGAAAGCATCAATAGCAAGTTGCATAGCGGTAGTAGCCATCATTGCAGAGGCAGCGATACCCACACCGTAGAAACCGGCCAATGCATAAGCAGCCCAGATAGCTCCGGCGAAGAGAAGAACAGGAGTAGCAGTAGAAAGCATACCGGTACCTAAGCCGGCGATGATATTTGTTGCAGCACCCGTAGCAGATTTTTGTACGATCGCCAGAACCGGTCTCTTACCAAGTCCGGTATAGAATTCTGTGATATAAGAGATAGCACCACCTACAAACATACCAATTACTACTGCCCAGAAAACATTCATAGACGAAGTGTGCAGATCGCGGAAATTACCATCGCTAAACGCGCGCATTGTCATTTCTGCAGGGAGCATCAATTGAATCAGGAAGTAAGAAGCGATAAGAGCGATAATGATAGAAACCCAGTTACCGCGATTCAACGCACTCTGAACTGAATCGGTAGAAAGAGTAGCACTTTCCTTCACACTCACCAACCAGGAGCCGATGATAGAAGCAATGATACCTACACCGGCGATAGAGAGCGGCAATAAAATCGGACCGATACCACCGAAGATATCTACGATACCACCCATATCACGAATCACATAATTACCAAGAACCATTGAAGCAAGTACTGTTGCAACATATGAACCGAATAAATCGGCACCCATACCTGCAACGTCACCTACGTTATCACCTACGTTATCAGCAATGGTAGCCGGATTACGTGGATCATCTTCAGGAATTCCTGCTTCAACTTTACCCACTAAATCAGCACCAACGTCAGCAGCTTTTGTATAAATACCTCCACCTACACGAGCAAAAAGAGCGATAGATTCAGCACCCACCGAGAAGCCGGCAAGTACTTCCAACACCTGAGTCATTTGCTCATAGCTGGTCATTTGGCTATTCATGAAAAAGGCATAGAAGCCGATGAACAACAGACTTAAACCAAGAACTGCAAGTCCGGCAACACCCAGACCCATCACAAGTCCACCGGAGAATGAAACCTGCAAAGCTTTAGCAAGAGAAGTACGTGCAGCCTGTGTTGTACGAACGTTCGCTTTAGTGGCAATACGCATTCCCATAAAACCGGCTAATGCACTAAAAATACAACCGGTAATAAATGAAGCAACGATCAGAATATGGCTGGATTCTACCGCCTGACTCAGGAGTCCGAGACCGATACTGGCAATCACCATGTAGATGGCGAGAATGCGGTATTCAGATTTCAAGAAGGCCATAGCCCCCTCAGCGATAGAATTTGCAATGGTTTGCATCTTCTCATCACCTGCGTCCTGTTTGTTTACCCAACTGGCTTTGAAGTACATGTAAACCAGTCCTACCAGTCCTAATACTGGCACTATATACAAGAAATTTTCCATAGTCACTATTTAAGGGGTGCGAAGGTAGTTCTTTTAATAAAAGGAGGCAAATGCGATGTCTTAAATAATTGATATTTAAAAAATTGAGGAGGAATTGAGGTGGGCCGAGGGGAGGTGGAGGAGTTCGATCCACCATCGACAAACCATTGCCTCCGGTAAAACCCGCGAGGTTTTAGACCTCGCGGACCGTCAGTATTAAATTGTTAATCAATAAGATGAGAGGTGTTTTTTGCCCGGAAATATGCCACAAAAACAAGCTTGTGACCGATGTATTGGAAATGCCTGGTGAGCCAGAATATTCAAAGAAGCGACTGGTTGTAGTTGTAAAGACCTGCTACGTCCCTTCTCCGAATAAAATCCGCGAGGTTTTAGACCTCGCGGACCGTCAGTAATTTAATGTAAATCAATACGATAAGTGCTGTTTTATGCCACAAAACGTGCCCGCCTCTCCCTTGACGTTCTTTTCCATTTCCTCTTTGCCCTTTCCGATGTGACTCCACAACCATTCAATTTCAATAGCTCGTCACCCCAGCAATCCTCCTGATCCGAATGAATTCTGTGTTTGCAAGAAGGGAGTTGATTCCGGCTCTTCTTTAAAATGAAATACTGTTAAATCTGTTTTAAACTTGCAGTTCTGGCTTTTGGTTCTGACCGGTTTTTTTAGTTGTCTTCTTGATTCGAAGAACCATATATTGATCACCAACAAAATTGTCATTGTGTGGATTCAATTCCTACAATGACTTAAAACCAAAATCGGAAGTTGAGTTGCTAATACTCGTAAATTATCTCGCTTCTGTGTTCCAGTTTGTTGTTAAATAAATAATCGAGGCGTGAAAGGAGATACTCTTTGTAAATATTATGTTTTACAAATAAGTCCTGATTGTAATAATATCGCATAGTGTAGATCCCTACGTCATGACTTTTCTTCACATTGATTGAATCAATCTGAAAACTTCGGTTTCTATATTCACAATACATCGGTAGTTTGCCGGGGACGTAATAGCCATCTAAAACATAATCCGGACCAAATGGATCATTATAAGTCTCTCTCACTGTTCCGTCTTCTGAGTATGTATAGGTTACTGACCTGTATTTTGTGGATTTAGATCTATAGTCAAACCGGTGCTCAACTGTTCTTCCGATACTGTCGAAAAAGTAATAGTTGGCTATGCTACTATCTTTTATATTTCCAGTTGTGTCATAAAGGAATTTTATCTCTTTGACACTTTTTATTTTTAATTCTGCCAGGAAGTATAAAGAATAGTTACTGTCTAGCTTCGAAAAAATCTCAAAGTGATTTTCACAGTATTCTTTGTAATTGAGATTTTGCCCCAATAGGGAGGTTGGATTTAGTCCGAATATTATTGCTATTAATATTCGGACTAATCTCTTTTCCATTTTAACTTCGATGAACACTCGTGTTTTGATGGTGAGGCAATCCTGCTATTTTATCTTAATAAACCGCCCTGTCCGGATTTCCTGTTCACTTTGAATCTTCATTAGGTAAATTCCATCACTGAGTGTCCTGATATCAATTCGGTTGTTCTGCTTGTTGATCACGCCACTATCAAGAAGTCGTCCGTTGCTGTCAATGATTTCGTAGCGTTGCTGAAGCGTTTGATTTTCGGGTAGCTGAATTTCCAAATAGTCGCTGGCGGGATTGGGGTAGAGTCCAATGCTTGCAATTTCGTTTTCCTGTATGCCTGAACATATATAGTATACAATACTGTCTGCAGCGGTAGCACTGCATCCGTTACTGTCTGTGTATTCATATTGTATAGTGTACATGCCGGGTGGAAGGGCGGCCGGATTGAATATGTTTCCTGATACTCCCGATCCGATCCAGTTTCCTCCGGTCGGAAATTCTCCGGTGAGTGTATAAGGAATGTCGGGTTGGCAAATGGCGCTGTCAGGTAGTGTGAGGGTGACTACGGGCAGACTATTTACCTGTAAGTTGGTGTAGCGTATACTGTCACATCCGTTTTGATTCTGGTAAACTTCAGTGTAAAGTCCTGCTGTTGTTTGCCAGCTTCCGGCAAGGAATATACTGTCACCTGTGCAGATGCCAATATTTGCGTATATGCTATCCGTTAGTAATACCGTAAGGTTGTTGTAGATGATACTGTCACATCCATTTGTGTTCTGTAGTGTGTCTGTGTAGATGCCAGTGATCGTTTGCCAGCTTCCGGAAAGCAATATGCTGTCTCCACTGCAAATGGTGTACGATTGTGAGATACTGTCGGTGGCAAGGATGATGAGCGTGGTTGTGACTATGCTGTCACATCCGTTGATGTTCTGAAGTGTGTCAGCGTAGATGCCTGCATTCGTTTGCCAGTTTCCTCCAAGGAACAGACTATCACCGTTGCATAAAGAGATCGTCTGGGAACTGCTGTCGCCCGTTACAATGCTGAGTGTGGTGTTGACGATACTGTCGCATCCTGTTGAAGAGAGAAGAGAGTCAAGGTAAATTCCTGCCGTAGTCTGCCAGCTACCTGCGAGGAAAATGCTGTCGCCGGTGCAAATGGTTGTTGTTACCAGTTCATTGTAAACGGGGAGTTGTATTAACTCTGTTAATAGGATACTGTCGCATCCGTTTACCGTCGTTAAACTGTCTGTGTAGATACCGGGTATAGTCTGCCAGTTGCCGTAGATGAATGCACTGTCTCCCGGACAAATTCCTGTCTGGATCGCTATTGTATAGGCCGGATGGAAGTTGAGTCGGGTGATGAAGGAACTGTCGCATCCGCTGATGTTGGT
>JAGOJO010000020.1:0-29379 GCA_017995075.1 Bacteroidia bacterium
ATTCTGGAAACCGGAGAATTAAGTACGTACGATAATGTGCGACTGGCTTCTGATATTGCAATGTACGCCGGTGCCGATTTTATTAAAACATCTACCGGAAAAGTTCAGCCTGCTGCTACATTACCGGTTACGCTGGTGATGCTTGAGGCGATCCGCGATTTCTATTACAAGGAAGGTAAAATGATCGGAATGAAACCTGCCGGTGGTATCAGTACATCCAAGCTTGCGATTCAATACCTGGTGGTGCTTCGGGAAACACTCGGCGAGGCATGGATGAATCCGGATTATTTCCGCTTCGGCGCTTCTTCACTGGCCAATGATCTGCTGATGCAAATCGTGAAAGGCGAAACAGGTGTGTATCAGAGTGGGGATTACTTCTCGAAAGATTAAGTAACGGCAGAAGATTACTTTCTGCGGTATAGCCGGTAAAGTATCTCCTGCATTTTTTTGTTTTCACTCAGCAGTCTGGCATAGTGGCAATCGCTGCCGATGGTTTTTTCGATGAGTAATGCCGTGATAGATTTTCGTTCATCGACTGTAAATTGAATCAGATCATCTTCAATGAATAAATACTGACTTAGCTGCTCTATAGCGTTTATTTTATCTGCCTTTAGCGCCGGCAATATCCCTGAAGTGAGCAGACATGCTTTACTATGTGCCATGAACCTTCCGATATCTCCTTTATAACGTTTGCGTATATGCGAAGTGATGGCATGACTGAGTCCAGCGGTGTCGAATTTTTGCTTTAACGCAGATTCATTTCCCGAAGGAAGATAGACCATTTCATCTTCTACCAGTTGAAGCAATATTTTTACCGGTGATTTTTTACCAGGTTGTGCCAGCATCTTTTTCCAGTGTTCTGCTGCCAGTTGTTGAAGTTTATTCTGCATTGGCCGGTATCCCAAGCGATAGTAAAACCAGAAGGCTCCTGTTTCGATTCCTTCGGGGTTATCTCGTCCGATCTGATAAGGTTCTGCTACGAAGTAGGCCGGATTGAATTGCTGGTAATATACACGCTTGAGCTGCGCAAAAAACCAGGCTGACTCTCCTCCGCGAAAACTTGGAAATACGTTGATTCCGATTTTTGCCATCTTGCCCAGTAACCAGGCTCCACCGTAGGCGTAAGGGCGTCCGTTTTTGAAGGCCATGAATCCAATGTAAGCGTCGATCGGATTCCGTCGCTCTGGTTGCATTCCCTGTAATACAATTTCCATTCCTCTTCCAACATGGTATACATGCAGATCGTTTATATCCGCATATGTTCCCGGATCCGTTTCCCGATAGAGGCTGAGTAATTGCAGTCGGATGGAGGCGATGTATTGCTGCTTTTCTTCGTGGGAGAGATTTTTTTCTTCAGGTAATGCTTCCTGTAATATGGTGTTAAGGTCCGTTTTGCGGATTAACCCTTGTTCATGATAATAAACTGCGGGACGTGGAATACTGTTATTGGACCTGCAGGGGACTCGTGTTGTATCAATTTCGACATAGAGTTGTAACCGGTCGAAAAGTGCATCACGCTGACGGAAATGGAGTTGCTCGCTGCTGAATAAAGAGAGGATGAGTTTTAACTGATCATAACGGTTATGGCTTGCCGAAGTTTGTAGCCATTCTTCCGCTGTAGTATATCCATGGTCGGTGTAGTGCTCGCGGATAGAGGCGGGCAGCAGTGAAAGCAGATGGGCGTACACTTCTTCCACATCCCCTCCAAATGAGTCAAAGCAGATGGCAGTAGGATATTGATGGTGGAGCCAGCTTACCAGATCATAGCTGAAGCAGCCTGTAATTGTGGTGCCGATAATACCGCTGTTTTCGAATATTCGTTGAGCGGAATTACTTTTTTTGCGGAGTATCCGTTGAATGGCATTGTTGCATTTTTCCTGGCATTGTTCGGCCAGCCGTAAAATTTCTTCGTTGTCGGGATATGCTCTGATGAATAAAAGTAATTCGTGTAATTCGAAGAGCTCTTTTGCAGTAGCATTTGCAGTGATCAATCTGCTTTTCAGGAGTTGTCGTTTTTCTGCAAGTGCAGCAACTTCATATTTGGTTCGAAGTGATTGAAGGGTGTGGAGGGCTTTCTTCATAACTGCTGTGAATTTAATTAAACAACAGTTCAAACGGAAAACATCAGTAAAAAATCATAAAAAAAGCGTACCGGAGTGAACCGATACGCTTTCAAATTTATTTCACGAATATCAGTTGCCTGCTATCTTCATCTTTTCAAAAGTGCGGTCGTCAAGTGATTCGAGCGCTTTGGTGAGGAATGGATTGATATCGTTGATGACATAGTAATAGGCTGTTGTGTTCCAGAGATCGCGTGCAACAAGCGCTTTGAGCTGGGTTTTAATCAGTCGGTCGGATTTTTTAATTCCTTCTTCGTTCCGCTTCACCGATTTCTTCTCGGCATAGGCATAGAATTTATTGAGAAAATCTTCCGTTAGTACGAAGTTTTTCTTGAAGGCATACATATCTGGATATTGTGCTTTTAGGGCTGTCCTGTTTTCGTCAACGTAGCTAAGAGTATAATCATTGATAACACCATTTCTGCGCAGGTCATCATAGTAACTGCTGCTCTGATTGGTGTCGAGTGGTACAAATACATCGGGCATGATTCCTCCGCCTCCAAATACTACGCGTCCACCATTGGTGCTGTATTTTAATGAATCGTTGAAACGGATACTGTCTGCATGGTATAATTCACCGTGCTCATAGCGTTTGCTGATATCCATTTCATAGTTTTCATCTCCTGCTTCGTATGGCTTCTGTATGCAGCGTCCGCTTGGTGTGTAGTAACGGGCAATGGTTAAACGTACTGCAGATCCGTCAGGAAGAGGGTAAGGCTTTTGTACAAGTCCTTTGGCGAAGGTGCGTCGGCCGATTACCAGTCCACGGTCCCAGTCCTGAATAGCTCCGGTTACGATTTCACTCGCTGATGCAGAGTTTTCATCTACCAGTACTACCAATCTTCCTTTTTCCCATCCGCCTGTGTTGGTGGAGTAGGATTCTTGTCGTGGATTAGTGCGTCCTTCTGTGTATACTATTTTTTTACCAAGACTCAGAAACTCATCGGCAAGTTCTATTGCGCGGTTGAGGTATCCTCCGCCGTTTCCGCTGAGGTCGAGTACCAGACTTTGAATTTGTTTTTCTTCTTTGAGTTTGCGGAGTGCTTCACGGAATTCATCTACTGTGCTGTCAGCAAAACGTGAGATTTTGATATAGCCAACTCCGGGTGCTGCTTCATAGCTCGCTTCTACACTGAACAGCGGAATTTTATCGCGGGTGATGTTGAAGCTCATCAAACCAGGTACGCCACGACGATAGATACCCACTTTTACTTTGGTGCCTTTGTCGCCTCTCAGTTTCTTGAGGACGTCGTTGTTTTTAATTCCGATACTCGCAACAGTAGAGTCGTTGATATTTACAATACGGTCGCCTGCTCGGATACCCAGTTTTTCTGATGGTCCGCCAGGTATAGTGGAGGTAACCATAATGGTATCGTCGAGAATATTGAACTGAATTCCTACTCCTTCAAATTTTCCTACCAGTGGTTCGTTGGTTTCTTTGAGTTCCTCTGCTGCTATGTATACAGAGTGTGGATCCAGTTCTTTCAATAAAGCACGAATAGCGTCTTCCGTGATTTTCTTCTGATCAACAGAATCTACATAGGCATAACTTACTACGTTCAGCAATGCATCCAGCTTCTGAGCCTGTGGATTTTCCTGTGATTTTGCAGGATTTAACAAACTCAAACTTATTGCGGTCGTCAATGCAATCTGCTTCCAGCTTCTTTTCATCATGAGTATTTAAAGGTATTTCGGTGTTTAACAGAGACGCAAAATCTCCGTTTTTATTGTACGTGGTTTAACCGTTATGGTTCGGTTATGCAATAATACAAAGGCCACCACAAACTAATGATTGTGATGGCCTCTTTTCTTACAGGAATAATGCACCTGCTATTGTCAGTATTTTGTCAGCAGGGATTACTTATTCCTTGCCATCAGCATGTGGTGCCAGGTTCTCCAGATCTCTGTCAAAGAGATACATACCACCTTTGTCACCGCCAATCAGCTTGAGTTTGTCCAGTAAAGTACGGGCCAAACGCTCTTCTTCAATCTGTTCGGCAACGTACCATTGCAGGAAGTTATGGGTGGTGTAGTCCTTTTCGGAGAGGCAGTTTTCTACTAGTTTGTTGATCTCTGTACTCACCTTAACTTCATGTTTGAGGAGCTGTTCAAATACTTCATTCACTCCTTTGAAGTTGGTGGGTGGACTTTTTAATGCCGGGATCTGTGCTGCTCCACCGCGTTCATTCACGAACTTGATTAATTTAAGCATGTGTAAACGCTCTTCATCACTGTGACGGTAAAGGAAGGCGGAAACTCCATTATATCCTGTACGTTCAGCCCATGAAGCCATGGCAAGGTAAAATTGTGAGGAATCTGCTTCGAGATCGATTTGCTGATTGAGCAGCTTTTCTATTTTTTTTGAGATCATGATGATACTTTTTTGGGCACGTGTTGGATTTCGTGCCGTTTAATTTCAATAACAAAGTTAAGTATAAAAGAGTTTAGGCCGGATGTTAAAGTGCGAAAAGCCGGAGTGTTGGTTTTTCCTCGGAGAGGCAGGCAAATGATAGAATAGCAGCGTCCGTTTGAAGACTGTTTACCTGTATGTTTTGTTGTAAAACGGTGACCTGTTCATGAGTGGTGTCTACATCAATAAGGTTGGAAACTAAACCGGTTCCTATGGCTTTGAGAATGGCTTCCTTCCGTGTCCAGGTGGTGAAAAAGCCTGTATCGTCTTTCGCATTTTCTTGTTCTGCCGGATGATAATGAATGTCTGCAATTACGCGGAATGGTCCGGATGGACGAATTTTTTCAATGTCTACTCCTCCGGGAAATGGTCCGAAATAATAAGCGATTTCTTTGCCTGACCTGCTCATGTTGAAATGAAAGGGGGCATCGTCGATTTCCGGTTTGCCGAATGGGTTCAGCGTGAATTGTAGTTCGTTGGAGGGCCTTTGTAAAAAATGTCCAATCAGATGGCGCAATAGAGCCCTTCTATACAGATAAGCTATACGATCTTCTTCTTTTCGAAAGAGAATAGATCTTTGAAGCTCTTCCGGTAGCAGTTCAAGGCTTTCCGGTAACTTTTCCGGTACACTGGTCAGGCAAAGCAGAATTTCCCTGCCTGGGTCCTGTTCGTAAACAGTGCCGCTCTCCGGTGTGAAGCGTACTAACGGCATCGCATTAACGAATTACTTTTTCCAGATAACGGTCAACTACTTTTCCAAGAGTATCTACATTGGGTTCCCAGAAGATGGAGTTATGATCTCCGCTTACAAACTCAACATGTACTTTTCCTTTGGTGTAGTGCGACCAGCCAAGATCTTCGTCAAACTCATTGTTGTAGTATCCTTCTTTGGCGCGGATAAGAAGAATATCTCCGTCGAAGTCATGGATTTTATACGACATCAATGCATCGTGGCAAGCTTCTTCAATGCGTCGGAAATAAGCAGCGGATTCATCGCCGATCATTTCTGCCATCTTGTGTTTCTCAAGCCATGATTCAATATCGTTGTTGCGTAACTGCATTTTGCGTCGCGCTTCAAAGTATTTGTTTCGCTCTTCTTTGTCTGCTTTGGCAAGTTCAAAAGCCCGTTTAACCAGTCGTTCTGCTTTGAGTTGTGCGTCTACCAGTTGTTTTACTCCGGAAGGAAGGAAGTCTTTCTTCTTTCCGGCATCAATATCAAAGAGGCATACAAATGGTACTTCATGTCCCTGTGATTTCAACTGAATCGCCATCTCATAGGCGAGATATCCACCAAAGGATCCACCTGCGAGATAATATGGCCCCATTGGCTGAAATTTACGGATGGCTTCTACATGGTATGCAGCCATCTCTTTCATGTCATGGAATGGAATATCTTTTCCATTGAGTCCGTAAGCCTGTAAACCGAAACTTGGTTGTTCATGACTGAGTCGCTGTGCGAGTGCATGATATTTGAATACGTTTCCGCTGATACCGTGTGCAAAGTAAAGCGCTTTATTGTGGCCTGTGTCTTTGAGTGGTACAATCGGATTCCAATGTTCTTCTGTTGCCGGACTGGTGTACAGTGCACTCAGTTTTCTTACTGTTGGTGAACTGAAAAGTACAGCCAGCGGAAGTTTTATGCCGGTTGCTTTTTCGAGATCAACCATGATTTTCACAGCGAGAATAGAGTGTCCGCCTAGTTCAAAGAAGTCATCGTCTAAGCGGATATTGGATGTTTCCAGTGTTTCTTCCCAGAGTTGTTTGATGAGCGATTGGGTCTGGCTAAGTTCTTCTTTAGCTGACGAATCTTTGTTCACCCTAATAATCTCTCCGGGTTTCGGTAAAGCATTTCTGTTGATCTTTCCGTTCGGTGTGAGTGGAAATGCATCCATCATCTTCCACGCTCCCGGGATCATATAGTCAGGCAGTGATTGTGACATGACCTTGCGGCATGACTGTACAATACTGTCTTCAGTCTGATTTGGATCGGCAGCAATAAACCAAACTACAAGTGTGTTCTGTCCGCTTTTATCCGGTACAGCCATCACTACTGATTGTTTGACTTCCTTGCAGGCGTTTAATGCGGTTTCTATTTCTCCCAGCTCAATGCGATACCCTCTCACCTTAACCTGATAGTCGAAACGGTTGAGGAAGTAAAATCTGCCGCTGGCGTCCATCAATACACGGTCACCGGTGCGGTAAGCAATACCATTCCCGTCGGGTGATGGTATGAATTTTTCTGCGTTTAATTCCGGACGGTTCAGATATCCTGCCGCCACTCCGGCACCACTGATCCATAACTCTCCGGAGACACCTATCGGACAGGCGGCACCGTTAGTATCACGGATGAATAGTTTGGTGTTGGCTACAGGTCTTCCGATACTCATAATTCCGTTTCTGTTACGGGATAACGTATCACGGCTGACGAGTGAAATAGTTGACCAGATGGTTGTTTCTGTCGGCCCGTAGAGATTCCAGATTTCCCGGGTGCAGGAGAGCAGTTTTTCGGCGAGCTCTTTGCGTAAAGCTTCTCCGCCGCAGAGAACAGCGAGATCCTGTTTTCCTCTCCAGCCGCCCATGAAAAGTAACTCATAGGTGGCAGGTGTGGCTTGCAGAAAACGGATAGAGTGTTTTTCAATGTAATTGGCCATCCATCCCGGATCCATGGATTGTTCCTTGGTGGCAATATGTACACATGCTCCGTGCATTAGTGGCATGAACAGCTCCAGTACAGAGATGTCGAAACTGATGGTGGTAATGGCTAATAGTCTCTCTTCACGATCGAGTCCCATGCGTGGTGCAAGATCGTTGAGCAGATTGGTGACCGCCGCATGTCGCACCGCTACGCCTTTGGGCATTCCGGTAGAGCCGGAGGTGTACAATACGTAGGCCAATGATTGTGAGTCAACCGGTATTTTAGTATATCCTGTACCGTTAGATTCAGCGATGAGATCTTCGAGATAATAGATTTTTTCTTCCGGGAATCCCAGTTGTTCCTGTAAAGCGCGGGTAATAATTACCATGGGTGCATTGGCGTCTGCTACCATGTAGTGTAAGCGGTCCGTCGGGAATCCTGGATCAAGTGGTACATATGCACCTCCTGATTTTAGAATACTTAGTAATACAACCGGAAGCTCTGCGATTCGTGGTAAACATACTCCTACCAGATTGCCCGGCTTTATCCCCTTTGCCTGTAATCGGCTGGCCCATCGGCTTGATTGGGTGGAAAGATCTTCGTAGGTAAAATGACGACTGTCAGTAACAACAGCGAGATGATTTTTTTTGAGTGTGGTAATTGTTTCTTCAATGCATTCATGAATGGCCATTGGCTTTTCCATGAGTTGTGAAGTGAGATTGACATTCTCAATGAAGTCTTTTTCTTCCTTGGTGAGAATATCAAAACTACCGATTGCTGCATCCGGATTTTCAACAATGTTTTCCATCACGCGGATATATTCCTGCATACGCATACGCATAATTTCCGCATCGAACAGATCGTTGTTAAAGGTACATTCCAGTACCAGTTGGTCGCCTTGTCCGGAGGCATTGAGGAAAATTTCGAAGTTCTCGAAGAAGCGTGGATTGGTACTTACACTGAACTGACATCCTTCGAACTGGAATCCTTCGGTGAAGCCGATATCGACATTCATCACTACCGGTACCAGCGGAATTCTTGAAGGATCACGATGGATGTTGAGTTTTTGTATAAGACTTCCAAATGTAAACTGTTGGTGGTCGAATGCGTCGAACATATAGGAACGGCGCTCTTTCAGGAACTCGCTGAAACTTTTCTTTGGATTTACCGTGCTGCGTAAAGGAAGTAAGTTGACGCAATGGCCAACAAGGTTGTATAATCCTTCTACGTTTTGTCCGGCAGCAGGTAGTCCAATTACTAACTCTTCCTGTCCGGTCACTCTGTAAACAAATGCTTCGAAGGAAGCCAGCATCAATGTCACGAAGCTGGTATTTGTTTTTCTGCCGAGTATGCGTAGTCGTGAAACGATTTCCGGTGGGACAGGCACGTCAATGCGTTTTGCATGGAAACTGCGCAGGGCAGGACGCACATGGTCATTCGGAAACTCTACTACCGGAATATCGCCGGTGTACTGATTTATCCAATAGGCTTCTGTTTCGCTCTGTGATTTACTCTGTAAATACTCCTGTTGATCACGGGCATATGTTGCATATGAAAGTGGTGCATCGAGCGTAGCCAAACGGTTGTTGACCGATGCACTGTAGATCTGACTGAAATCGCGGATAAGTAAACTTAATGACCATCCATCGCATACAATATGATGACCGGTGATGATCAATGCATGATCCTGTTCATTGAAACTGATCAGGAGTGCTCGAATCAATGGTCCGGTAGATAAATTGAATGCATGTAATGTAGCTTCGCGCGCAAATTTTTCAACGACTATATCCTTGTCATTATATGGCGGAATACTGATTTCTTCCCAGGGAAGGGAAATGTATGGATGAATAGTAATCGTTGTTCCGTCCTCGTTGAAGCTCGAACGCAAGGCATCGTGACGGTCAATCACCGCAGCAAAGGCCTGCTTGAGTTTGTCGAGTTCTAATTTGCCGGACAGATGTATGGTCACCGATTCATTGTAGGCACAGTTAGCAGCATCGCCACCCAGTTGCACGGAAGTAAATATTTCCTTCTGTGCTTCCGTAGAGGGCGCTGTTACCAGCATTGACTCGAACGGATCGAAATCAACAGCTTCTAAAGAAAACCCCGGAGGTAATTGGGACATAAAAATTATTTCGGTGATTAGTTAAGATTTAATTTTAAATATTTTCCCGGACGTGCAGGATCTGGTACAAACCAACCTGGTGTTCCATCAGGATTTTTTCCGAGCATTGCACCTGGTACCGGAGGATTCGTGGAATCATATCCTGCTCCTGCGAACGGGAATACTGATCCGTTTACTTTTACTCCGTTGGTATTCCCGGGAATTAATCCCTGTTCAGCGAGTTCAAGTAATGTCTCTTTGAACATACGTGCGATGAATTCAATGTCTTCGCGTGTATGCGCTTCGGTGAGGAAGCAGGGGAATCCATCATAAACATGAATTCCTTTGTGACGCAGTACGAGATAGATCAGATCTGCATTGGGCATTTCAGCATCATACTTCGGTTTAAAGAGTGACCCGAAATGTACCAGATGGAAGGGGGTATGTAATTTTTCTGCGAACGCATTTACTTCTTTCGCTAACCAGGTAGTGTTGCTGTTCAATGTTTGCTGTAATGCAGCTCCTTTCTCCTTCATGTGGAGCAGTGAAGCTTTGGCGGCAGCAAGTGCAAACGGATGGCGTACAAATGTTCCGGCGAAATAAGTAACTCCTACTTCCGG
Source organism: Bacteroidia bacterium (assembly GCA_017995075.1). Lineage (GTDB taxonomy): Bacteria > Bacteroidota > Bacteroidia > AKYH767-A > OLB10 > JAJTFW01. Next base: position 9,890 of record JAGOJO010000020.1, read on the forward strand.
TACAGATGCATCTCCGTATTGCCAGAATCCACCGTCAAGCGCATCCATGTATTGTTTTTTGCCGGCTATAACACCAATTGGCATTCCACCACCAACAACTTTTCCATAGGTTCCAAGATCAGCTTTAACGCCGAAATATTCCTGTGCTCCACCTGGTGCTGTTCTGAACCCGGTGATCACTTCATCAAATATCAGGAGACATCCGTTTTCGGCAGTGATCTTACGTACTTCCTGAAGAAATTCTTTCGGATGGAAATCTGCACGGCGGCTTTGTACTGGTTCAACCATTACTGCGGCTATTTCTCCGGCGCGCTGTCTGATAATCTCTAACGCTTCCGCAGTACCGTAATCCAGTACAAGCATATTTTGTACTGACTCTGGCATAATTCCCGCAGAAGCCGGTACTGATTTTAATTTTTTCGTACCTCGCAGAATCACTTCATCGTTGATGCCATGGTAGGATCCGTTAAAGCTGATGATGATTGAACGTCCGGTGACAGTTCGTGCTACACGCATCGCTCCCAGTACAGCTTCAGATCCGGTATTGCATAATCCGGCGCGGTCTGATTGGGTGAGTTCGCAAATCATCTTTGCAACATCACCTGCCAACTCGTGTTGAGGTCCAAGTTCATAACCCTTCTGCAATTGTTCGCTGATTGCCTGCACAATGAAGGGTGGATTATGGCCGAACATGTTGGATCCGAATCCATTTAATATATCTACATATTCGTTTCCGTCAATATCCCAGATGCGTGAACCTAATGAGCGGTTTACGACCGGTTGATAAATCATTTCTTTCAGGTGAGGACGGAATCCGGTTACTACACGTGGATCTGCCAGATGTGCACGGTGTTCTTGTGTATATGCTTTAGATGCTTTTGTACGTGCGATATAAGCTGCAGAAAATTTACTGAGCCATTCCTGTTGTTTTTCGGTGAATTGTCCGTTGACAGTTTTCTCGATGCGAGCTACGGCTCCGAAAGGTTTCTTTACTTCTTTTTCTTCTTCTGCGCTTACGAAAAGACTATTGTCGGATGCAGCAGGTTTTGGTGATGAAGTAACAGGAGCTGTTGCTGCCGGCATAGAAGGCATTGCTGCAGTTGGTGCAGGCGCCTGTCCGGTAAGCATCATAAGCTGTTGTTGCATTACCTGTAGTTGTTGTGTGATGAGCCATTGAACGCTGCCATCAGCTGGTGCATTCATGGGTTGCATAGCAGGCATCATCATTGGTTGCTGCGGTGCATAATTCGCGGCAGGTTGTGGTGTTGTATTTCCAGCTGCAGGACGTGCCGTTGGTGCTGTATTCGCAACGGGTGCCGGTGCAGATGTTTCTGCAGGCAGTTGCTGATCGATATAATCAGAAATGCTGTTCAGTGTAGAGAGATCTTCGTTCAGCTGACGGAAAGTGATTTTCACATTGTATTTTTTTGTAAGCGTGAGTGCTACCTGTGTAAGGAAAAGGGAATCGAGTCCGAGCTCTACGAGTCCGGCATTGCGATCAGCTCCTTCCAGTTCCATTCCGGATGCTTCTTCTAAAATTTCTGAAATTTCGGTGATTAATCGTTCTTTACGTTGTGACATGTTACTACTTGTTTCGAAAGGTAATGCAATTGTTTCCTGTACGGGATGATTATAATTAGTGACTATATTTTCTGTAGGTTGTATGCTTGGCGGATCCAGCCAGAATTCTTTGTGCTCGAAAGGATATCCGGGTAAGGATAATCGCTGTCTGTTTTCGAGTGCGTAAAATGCTTTCCAGTCGATGGAGATGCCATTCAACCATAAATGTCCTATGGCGCTGAGTAATGATGTCCATTCGGCATCGTTTACAGCTGAGTCGCCAAGTGATGGTACTGCTTTCTGTGCTTTCGGATCAATGGCTTGCTGTCGGGCCAGTGTTGTAGCAGTATTTCGTGGTCCGAGCTCCAGCATGACGTAGCGTGGTTTTTCTGTCCACAGCGCTTTCACACCTTCTGCAAAACGTACTGTTGCGCGTAAATGTCCCGCCCAGTACATCGGATCCATTGCTTCTTCATCGGTTAACCATTTGGTAGTTACCGTTGAAAGAATTGGTAATTGAGGTTTGTTCAGTTTTATTTTCCGGATGATGTCAGCAAACGGTGCAATGACCGGTTCCATCATCGGTGAATGGAAGGCATGGGAGGTATGAAGTGGTTTGCAAATTACCTCTTCACTTTCCCAGCGTTTCTGTAGTTTTTCAACTTCGTCGTATGGTCCGGCTACGACACAAAGCTGCGGACCATTTACAGCCGCAATAGATACCTTGTCGTTTAGTAGCGGAATTATTTTCTCTTCAGGAAGTCGTACAGACAACATGGCGCCGCCCGGACAATCCTGCATAAGTTTACTGCGGTTAGCCACTACCGTTAGGGCATCTTCCAAGGAGAAAACACCGGCAATTGTAGCAGCGACAAACTCGCCGATACTATGGCCGATCAACGATGCGGGTTTAATTCCCCAGCTCATCCATAATTGCGCCAGACTATAACCAATGGTAAACAATGCAGGCTGGGTATAGTAAGTCTGCTTCAGCAATTGTTCGGCATCGGCATTACCTTCTGCTGCAAAGAGCAGTTCACGAAGATCTCGTCCCAACAATGGTTGAAGAATACTATTGCAACGGTCAACAGCTTCGCGGAAAACAATTTCATCGCGATACAGTACGGATCCCATGCCTACATATTGTGAACCCTGACCGGGGAACATGAAGGCAACCCCATCGGCTTGTTGTTTAAGCTGATGGGATGCGCTTCTTTTCGGATCTCCTTGTTCGAGGAGAGTAACCGCGTCGCCCTGATCATTGACGGTGGCGAACCAACGGTGTTGAAAATCATAGCGGCCGGTTTGTAAGGTAAACGCGGCATCGGCGAGGTTCACCGAGGGGTATTGCTGGACAAATTCACGGAGGTCTTTTCTGCGACTGGTGAGTGCTGTTTCTGTTTTGGCAGAGAGCAGCAAAAGGTGTTTACTTCGTGCCGGACCGGAAGGCTTCAACTCAGGAGCTTCTTCCAGGATCACGTGCGCATTGGTACCACCAACACCAAATGAACTTACACCTGCACGACGGGGTAAACGATCTGTATCCCAGTTGCGGAGCGTATTGTTTACATAGAAAGGTGTTTCTTCAAAATGAATCTGCGGATTGGCTGATTGGAAATGCAGATTGGGAGGTAGTGTTTTATGATAGAGCGCCAAAGCTGTTTTTATGAAACCGGCTACTCCGGCTGCGGCTGTGAGGTGACCGAAGTTGGTTTTCACAGAGCCGAGGGCGCAATATTGTTTTTCGTCCGTATGCTCACGGAAGGCTTTTGTCAGACCTTCAATTTCGATCGGATCTCCTAACGGTGTCGCCGTACCGTGTGTTTCAATGTAAGATATATCTGCGGCAGAAACACCGGCCATCGCCTGCGCCATGCTGATTACAGCTGATTGTCCTTCAACGCTGGGTGCAGTAAAACTTCCTTTCTCACTACCGTCGTTGTTGAGAGCAGCACCTCTTACGAGTGCGTAAACAGTATCTCCATCGGCTAATGCATCTTCATAACGCTTCAGTACTACAATACCTGCACCATCACTGAAGATTGTTCCACGTGCATTTGCATCGAATGTACGGGTATGTCCGTCATTGGAATACATCGCACCTTCTTCATAACGTTGACCGCTGTTGATAGGTGATGTAATAGCTGATCCTCCTGCGAGTACCATATCACATTCACGGTTCCAGAGGGCATCGCAGGCCTGAGCAATAGCTGTAAGGGAAGTAGAACACGCAGTATGTACGCTCACGGCAAGTCCTTTCAGATTCAATTCGTAAGCTACACGTGTGGCGATATAATCTTTTTCGTTCTGGGTCATGGCCAGAAAGGACCCGACACGCTGAACGGCATCTTTATTGGGAAGTACGTTATTAAGATAATAGGTGCTGTTGCCCATTCCGGCATAAACACCAATTAATCCGTCATAACGGTTAGGGCTATACCCTGCATGTTCCAGAGCATTCCAGGCTATTTCCAGGAAGACACGTTGCTGTGGGTCGGTGACTTTGGCGACGTTGGGATTCATCTGGAAGAAGGCTGCATCGAACCCTTTGGCATCGCGGATGACTCCACGGGCCGGTACATAGTTAGGGTCGTTGACAAGGTCTGCCGGTATTGAAGGATCAAGTGTTTCCGGTGTGAAGTAGGTAACACTCTCTACGCCATTGCGCAGGTTATTCCAGAATTCATCTACTGTATCCGCTCCGGGGAAGCGCAAAGCCATACCAATTACGGCAATGGCATCTTCCTTACGGTTACCACCTTTCTGGTGACGGGCTGTTGCACGCGACTGCATCGCCTCGCGGAGCCTGACATTTTCAGCGCCACCTGCGATCGATTTTGCGAGTCCGGATACTGTAGGGTATTGATATACTTTAATAACGGATACGTCTATACCCTGTTCTGCTTTTAATAAAGCGACAGATTGCAAAGCGAGAAGTGAGTTACCTCCCAGATCAAAGAAGTTATCCTTTGTACCAATTGGTTCAATATTGAGCAACCTCGACCATAAACTGCAGATTTTCTCTTCCATTTCTCCGTTTGGAGACGAATAGGGTATCCCAAGTTCGGGACGTTTATTGTCGGGTGCAGGAAGTGATTTACGGTCAATTTTTCCGCTGGGCGTACGAGGCAAAGCATCCATCTGTACAAAGGCTGATGGCATCATATAGTCCGGTAAGCGCCCTTGCAGAAAATTGCGGATAGCCTTAACGTTTAGTGTATGCCCGGGTTCCATTACCAGATATACTACGAGTCTTTTTTCACCCGGCTTATCCTCACGGACCGTCGCAGCAGCCTGAACTACCTGATCAAACCGGGCAGTGGCTACTTCAATTTCTCCGAGTTCAATTCTGTATCCACGTACTTTAACCTGACCATCGATACGTCCGAGATACAGGATATTTCCATCCGGCAACCTCTTGGCAAGGTCACCTGTTTTATACATGCGTTCGCCCTTACGGAAAGGGTTTGGAATGAATCGTTCAGCAGTCAGGTCGTCGCGTTGGAGATATCCATCGGCGAGACAAATTCCAGCAGCAAATAATTCCCCTTCTTCTCCATCATTCACCGGTTTTCCTGCTTCATCCAGAAGATATACTTCGCTGTCCTGAATAGGCTTTCCGATTGGTGGGAGTTTCATCCATGTATCCGGAGCACCTTCTAACAGGTACGAGGTAACGACATGTGTTTCGGTTGGACCGTAATGATTATAAAGTTTACAATGCGGAATCCGCCCGAAGAAATCTACCAGAGCAGGAGTCACTTGTAATTGCTCACCAGCTGTAATAATTTCTTTGAGAGAAGGCAGCGTTGCAGATGAATGACGTGAAAGATCACAGAGGCTCTGCAGGGCAATAAACGGCAGATACAATCTGTTGATAGAGTACTTTTCAATATACTGCAGTAACGCGATTGCGTTGAGACGCATTTCGTCATTGATCAGACAGATACAACCTCCATCACACCAGGTAGAGAAAATTTCCTGAAAATGTACATCAAAACTAACAGGAGCAAACTGTAATGTACAGCCATTTTCATGTACCGAAGTTTGTTTGATCTGCCAGTCGATGAGATTTACAAGAGCGCGGTGAGGAAGTTGAACTCCTTTGGGTTGTCCTGTAGAGCCTGAAGTAAAGAGCACATAAGCTGCACTTTTAGTAGCAATTTCTTTCGCCGGATTTGAAATATTTTTTTCCGCACTGATCCCGGAAATATCGAGCACCTGGTACTCTCCTTTCGGTAATCGGGCGCTCAGGGATGAAGAGGTGATCATTACCGGAATAGCACTTATGCCGGCCATGTACTGCAAACGTTCTGCAGGATATTCTACATCGAAAGGCACATAGGCAGCACCTGCTTTCAGGACGGCAAGTATAGCTACCATCAAATCACAGGAACGATCCAGACAAATACCAACGTATTTTCCCTGAACCCCCTCGATGGCCATAAGCTGATGCGCCAAACGGTTGGCCGACTCGTTCAGTTCACGGTACGTGAGTGATTTGTTTTCGTGCAATACTGCCAGTGCATCGGGATGTTGGTTAACCCGGTGCTCAACCCAGCGGTGAATGGTCGTAAAAGTTGTCATATCTTGGTACAATGCGATTTCAGGGCCTGAAATAGTCAGTGCCACTTTACCACATTCGTTATACTGAAATGATGGAAAAAGGTTCCCCCATTTTCAATACAAAACTATTCAGATTTACAGCGAATTAGCGAAAAAATTATGCCGAAAGTGACACGTTTTAAACAGCCACCGACAGTTTGGGTGAACGGACTGAAATCTTGGGTCAAATTGGCAGATTTTATGGTTTGGCACTACCCTTGTGTAGGTGGCAGTCCTTGAAATTCCTGAAATTCACAGCTTCTTGCTAAGAAACTGGTAGGAGCGGCCGGAGAGCCGGCTGTCGGATTTTGGACGCTAAATCACTAAAAAACAACCAAAAAGCAACATATCTATGAGTACACAAACCGGTAAAATCAATGTTCAAACAGAGAACATTTTCCCTATCATCAAAAAATTCCTGTACAGTGATCATGAAATCTTTCTTCGTGAATTGGTAGCAAATGCCGTGGATGCCACGCAAAAACTCAAAACACTGAATGCTATTGCCGAAAAACCGGTAGAGTTAGGTGACTTGTATGTGGAAGTGAAGCTGGATAAAGAAAACAAAACCCTTTCAGTAATTGATCGTGGAGTTGGAATGACTGCGGAAGAAGTGGAGAAATACATTAATCAGATTGCGTTTAGTGGTGCTGAAGAGTTCGTAAACAAATACAAGGATCAATCGGCAGCACAGTTGATCGGGAAGTTTGGATTGGGTTTTTATTCGGCGTTTATGGTGTCGGATAAAGTAGATCTCTACTCACGGTCGTGGCAAGCCGAAGAAAGTGCCGGTGTGAAGTGGACCTGCGATGGAAGTCCTGAATATACATTAACTACCGAATCAAAAGCAGATCGCGGAACAGAGGTACGTTTATCGGTAAATGAAGATTCAGCGGAGTTTCTCGAGACAGCCCGCATTCGCACATTACTTAAAAAATATTGTGGGTTCTTGCCCGTAGAGATCCGTTTTGAAGGAGAAAAAATCAATAATACGGAACCGGCATGGACTAAAAAGCCAGGTGAGTTAAGTGATGATGATTATAAAGCTTTCTACAGAGAATTATACCCATTCGCAGAAGAGCCTTTGTTCTGGATTCATCTCAACGTAGATTATCCGTTTAACCTGACCGGGATTCTTTATTTCCCCAAGTTGAAGAAAAACCTGGAAGTACAGAAAAACAAAATTCAGTTGTATTGCCGACAGGTTTTTGTAACTGATGCTGTAGAGGGAATTGTTCCTGAGTTCCTCACTCTCTTACATGGAGTGATTGATTCGCCGGATATTCCGCTCAATGTTTCCCGCAGTTATCTGCAAAGCGATACCAATGTGAAAAAAATCAGCAATCATATTCTTAAAAAGGTAGCTGATAAACTCGAAGAACTCTATAAAGAAGACCGTACATCATTCGAAGCAAAGTGGGAAGATATCGGCGTATTTATTAAATACGGAATGCTCAGTGAAGAGAAATTCAATGAGCGTGCAATGAAATTCTGCCTCCTGAAGAATGTCGATAAAAAGTATTTCACATTTGACGAGTACAGGGAACTTATTAAAGTCAATCAGACTGATAAAGAAGATAAATTGATTTATCTGTACACCACACAGCCCGACGAACAGCATCTTTATATAGAAGCTGCGAAAAACAAAGGGTATGACGTTCTCTGGATGGATGGAGTACTGGACAGCCATTTCGTAAATTTCCTCGAGCAGAAAACGGAGAAAAGCGGTTTTGTTCGGGTAGATGCAGATACAGCAGATAAGTTAATCAGCAAAGACGATACACAAATATTGAATATCAGTGAAGATGAGCAAGGTGCTTTGAAGTCGATCGTTGAAGGACTCATGAACAAGGAGCAATACCAGGTTTCTGTACAAGGGTTGAGCGAACAGGAAGCTCCTGTGGTAATTACACGACCTGAGTTTATGCGAAGAATGAAGGAAATGTCGGCTATGGGTGGAGGCTATGGATTCATGGGAGAGATGCCAGATTCTTATAATGTTGTTGTAAACGGAAATCATCCTGTCATGAAAAAAATTCTGGGATCTACAGATGAAACAACCAAACAATCGCTCATGCAACAAGCAGTTGATCTGGGATTACTCACACAAGGATTGTTAAAAGGAGAAGCTCTTTCTCAGTTCCTGAAGCGTAGTATTCATTTGATTCAATAAATCGGATTGATTCTAAATTAAAGTTGGGAACTTGCATGGTATTATACAAAATGGTAGATTTGTGCTCCTAACCATTTAAATTCTTAACATTAAACAGAAAGTATGAAAAAGATTCTGAGTACCATGGTTGCCGTAGTGGCAATGACCCTTAGCACAAACGCGCAGTTGTTTGATGAGGAAACAAAATTCTTTCACGTTGGAATCGGTGTTGGCAGTCCTTATGCTTACAGCGGATCAGATGTTTCTATTCCACCGGTACATGCATCAGCTGAGTTTGCTGTAAGTGAAAAAATCGGAGTTGGTGGATTGATCGGATACACAGCTTCTAAGTGGGAGCAAACGTATGCAAGCACTTCCGGTAGCACTTCTTACAGCTGGAAATTCTCTTATATTATTGTTGGTGCCCGTGGTGCATACCATTTCATTGATAGTGATAAAGCGGATGTTTACGGCGGTGTGATGTTAGGATATAACATTGCATCTGCTACATTTGAATCAAATGATGCTGATCTGGAGCAATTCGTTACTGAACCATCTGTTGGTGGTGTAGCTTTCGGTGGATTCGTTGGAGCACGTTATATGTTCACTGAAAAGCTTGGCGGATTTGCTGAATTGGGATACAATATTTCCTGGTTGAGCGTTGGTCTTGCAGTAAAACTCTGATAAATACCCATTCAAAACAGGAGGGGACTGGTGGAAACCGGTCCCCTTTCTTTTTCACGGTGCTCATTCCGTACCCGTTTACAAGCGGATACAAACGGATACAAATATTTAAAAGCCAAACATTTCGGAATTCCATGTGTATTTTTGCCGTTCACGGATTAAGAAATTATAAACAAAAACCCGAAAAAGGTCGGTTTTCCGTTATGAAAGTGATGAATCGCTGGCCTGAATTATTTACCTTTGAATACTAATTAACCATTTGATATGAGTCTCGAAATTACAGCTAAAGTGCTCTATTCGCTTCCGGAGCAGACAGGACAGGGTAAAAATGGCCCTTGGGTGAAGCAGGATATTATTGTGGAAACGGAGGAGCAGTATCCAAAAAAAGTATGCATGAGTGCATGGGGTGATATGGTAGGTCAGTTCAAGACATACCCTGCCGGTACTCGTTTGAAAATTAGTTTCCGTGTGGAATCAAGAGAATACAACGGTCGTTGGTACACTGATGTACGTCCCTGGAAAGCCGTTATGGAAGGTGCCGCACAACCAACAGCATCAGCCAATGAAAGCGGAATGGGTGCACCTGCTTATACTGCTGCTGAACCAATGTCAGCCAGTGGTGAAGCGGATGATCTTCCATTCTAATCATAACCAAATACAATGGGAAACCCTGTCATAACGACGGGGTTTTCTATTTTTACACCACTTCATAAAAATACTGCTATGCGTTACATACGTAAATACCTCTTATTGCCCTTCCTGTTACTCACAACAATACTTCGCGCCGACGAAGGAATGTGGTTCCCCCAGCTTTTACAGCAACTCAATGCGGCGGAGATGCGCATTAAGGGGTTGCAGATTCCTGTAGACGAAATCTATAGCGTCAATAAAAATAGTCTGAAAGATGCTGTCGTTTTATTCGGAGGTGGATGTACGGGTGAGATGATCTCTTCGCAGGGATTGTTGCTGACGAATCACCATTGCGGATTCGGGCAAATTCAGGAGCATAGCACCCTCGAACATAATTATCTGAGAGATGGTTTCTGGGCGAGTGAGATGAAGGATGAATTGCCTTGTCCCGGATTAACTGCAACATTCATTATTCGAATTGAAGATGTCACAGCCTCTTTTACTGCAGCGCTGGAAGGACTTGATGAAAAACAACGCAATGAAAAAATCAAGGAGATATCTACTGCACTTGAGAAGAAGGCAATAGAAGGAACACACTATGAAGCACGGGTGCGTCAGTTTTATTCAGGGAATGAATTTTATATCATCGTAACCGAAACTTTCAACGATGTTCGACTGGTTGGAGCTCCACCTTCATCTATTGGCAAGTTCGGAGGCGATACCGATAACTGGATGTGGCCACGTCATACCGGGGATTTTTCAATGTTCAGGGTGTATGCCGGCAAGGACAATAAACCAGCAGTATACAGTGCAGAAAATGTTCCCTTTAAACCACGTCATTTCTTCTCCATCTCTACCAAAGGAGTACAACCGGAAGACTTCACTATGGTTTATGGCTTTCCCGGACGTACACAGCAATATATTTCTTCATACCAGTTGCAAACAATTGTGGAAGTCACCAACCCTAACCGGATCAAAGTACGTGATGAACGCTTACGTATCATGGGAGAAGCGATGCGCAGCAGTGAAGCATTGCACCTCAAATATGCTGCTAAGCAAAGTGGAGTAAGTAATGCCTGGAAAAAATGGAAAGGCGAAAGCAAAGGCTTGCTCGCTGCAGATGGACTTAAACGTAAACAATACCTGGAAATTGATTTCAAAAACTGGTGCGAGAAAAATCCTGCTGCCGGTAAAAAGTATGGCGAAGTATTGCCCACGCTGGAGAAGCTTTATTCAGGCAATCGTCCTTATCTCGCCGCCAATGACTTCTATGCAGAAGCTGCGTTTGGAGTGGAAATTATATCATATGGAATCGGATTGAGCACATTGGTTGATCTAAGTACTACTGCCACTCCTGATACAGCGAAAATGAACAAAGAAGCAAGGCAACAAAATGCAGCATTGGCCGATTACTTCAAAGATTATGATCAGCCTACCGATCAGCGCATGATGGCCAGCCTGATGCAGATGTTTGATGAAAATGTAGCCGATTCACTCAAACCTGTTTATTTCACGGATATGCGTACCCGTTATAAATCTGATTTCAGTAAAATGGCAGCTGAATTATTTAAGAGCAGTATGCTGGATGATCAGGTGAAGCTGGAGAAATTATTATCCCGCTGGAGTGCTAAGTCTGCCTCCACACTAAAGAAAGACCCGGGATATAAACTGGCCAGTGAATTGCTGACTTTTTACCGCGCAAAAGTGGCTGTGAAAGTTACAGCACTGAATGCAGAGTTAACAAGGTTAAACCGGTTATATATGGCCGGACAACGTGAAATGATGCCGGATAAAAAATTCTATCCCGATGCAAACAGTACACTGCGCCTTGCTTACGGACAAGTTCGTGGATATGATGCAGCTGATGCAGTTCACTATGATTTTATGACTACGCTGGATGGATTGATGGAAAAATATATTCCAGGACACGAAGAGTTTGACGTTCCAACCCGCCTCATTGAATTGTTTAATAGCAAAGACTATGGACGTTATGCAGTGAACGGAACAGTTCCTGTTGCATTCATAGCTACGAATCATACTACAGGTGGTAATTCCGGAAGTCCGGTGATTAATGCCAAAGGTCAACTAATCGGTACCAATTATGATCGTGTATGGGAAGGTACAATGAGCGATATTTTATTTAATCCGGAAATCTGCCGCAACGTAACACTCGATATTCGATACACATTGTTTATCGTAGATAAATTCGCCGGTGCCAAACGATTAATTGCAGAAATGGATATTGTAGAATAATTATCTACACGAAGCAGAGCTGCGAATAAGCTTTGTTTATAAAGCATACCTCGTGGCACACTTCACGGCGTAGCCATCTGTACATCTGTAATCCACCATCTGTACTTCCGTAATCTGCACATCATAAAAAGTCCTACCATCTGTAATCTGTATATCGGTATCATTTGTACGATCTGTACTCTGTAAATCCGTATTATCTGTATAATCCTAATCACTCCGTAAAGCGCCGAAGAGCCGATACCGTAACTATACGGTATCGGCTCTTCGGCGTATATCTGTAATCTGCAACCCCTCCCGGAGTTGCAATTATTTCCTGAATTTATTAATCCTCGATGAATTCAATAGAACGAATCGCTCCACCGTTATCCGTTGCACTCAGGTACAGAATACCTTTATCCAACATAACGATTGTCCATGCGCGATTCAGATCTGCCGAGGTGAAACCGGAATTGGTTCGGCCATCGTAACCTGATCCACCTAGAGTGATAGCTAATGTATCTCTCTGGAAAGTGAAGTCGCTCAGCTTGACATAAGCTTTTGCGAAACGGGCATCAATTTCGTACTTACCACTTACTATAGTGTCAAGTGCCATCGAGCCGTTTACATACTTCTTATAATGCAACATTACGTTGCCATCTTTAAATGACCACGTTTCATGTGAGTCATTACTGTTACTGTATAATACTTTCCATGACTTCTGGATTTCTTCATTCAGCTTCTTTTCCGACAACAACAGATCGTTCTGCTCACATGCTGTGAAGGTGATTGACAGAAGACCTGCCAGGATCCATAAAAGATTTTTCATGCGTTTATTTGTTTTTGTGTCCTTATACCTTCGTTGTTGATCAAAGGTACGGTTAATATTATTCGAAATATTACAATTGTCAGATTTTCGCCTGCCGTATGCGTTGTTCGATGCCGGTGGTGGAATATCCTGTAACAAAGGGGATCGTTTGCACTTGTCCCCCTCTCGCTGTTACGATATCATAGCCTACAATCTCTTCCGGTTTGTAGTCGGCACCCTTAATCAGAACGTCAGGTTGTACCAGGCGAATCAGCTCGTAGGGCGTAGGCTCATCGAATAAGGTGATGGCCGAGATACACCCCAGCGAGGCTAGAACCATTGCTCTGGAGCGCTGGTCGTTGATAGGCCGGGTAGGACCTTTAATACGTGAAACTGAGGCGTCGGTATTCAATCCAACAATCATTTTATCGCCAAAGTCAGCTGCACGGGCTAAATAGTCCACATGCCCCAGGTGAAGCAGGTCAAAACAGCCGTTTGTGAAAACAATCTTACAATTCTGGTCACGCCACTTCTGGATCTGTTCGGCTAATGTTACCGTGTCCATGATCTTTTTTTCTATCCGCTGCAGATGGGTCATCCTATTGCAGAGTTACGGGTTTTCACGAAAAAGAAGAGGCTGATCATGGAAATACCGCCTAAAATTATCAACAGTAGGGTGCTAACCGTATGTGTCATGGTGGCATATACTATCCCGTCGGTTTCACTGAGTCCGTATAGTATAAGTCCTTGTGATACAAGCAAATGGTAGGTACCTATTCCTCCTTGAACCGGTGCTGTCATGCCTATTCCGCCTAAAACCATTATAAATAGTCCGGCGGAGGGTCCCAGGTTGGTGGTTTCGGGTAAGGCGAAAAAACATACGTAACTCATCATAAAATACATGAACCAGATAAAAAAGGTATGGAAGATGAATAGACCTTTATTCTTGATAAGTGCAATGCTTTTTAATCCTTCAATAATTCCTCTGACTACCGACCTGATTTTTTGGACAGAAGCAGGCGGATTGGACATTTTAAAGAGCATATAAACTCCTATTAATCCTGCCAGAAATATTATTAAAAGTATGATAATCAGATTAGTACCATTGCCAACTTTTTCAATAGCAGGAGACAAAATCTGTGCATACAGGAAGCCTCCCAGACGGTCATATTCTAAAAAAGCAGTGATCGCAATGCTTAGTGCTAACATGAATACGTCGGAAAGGCGTTCAATTATCACCGTGCCGACAAGTTTTTCGAAGGGAACTTCATCACTTTTCCGCAATGCACCGCATCGGGAAATCTCTCCCAGTCGGGGAATGGCCATATTGGCTAGATACCCAAACATCAGTGAATGGTATGTGGAGGATAATCTGGGTTTATACCCGAGTGGTTCAATCAGCTGTATCCATCTCATAGAACGGCTGATCAATGCAGCTACCGAGCATCCGCAACATATTATAATATAGAGAGGATCGGCTGTTTTTACTTTTTCCCAAACCAGCGAAAAATCCTGATGACGGAAAGTTAACCAGAGCAATAATGCTCCGATGGCAAGAAAAATCAGGTTTTTAAGTGCAGCCAGCAATGTTCAGATTAGGATTTAACCGGACGATTTTCAGCATCAGGGAAGCAGAGCCAGGGTTTGAATGCTTTCGCTTTCTCAAAATCCATGCTCGCATAGGAAATGACAATCACCATATCTCCCACGTGCATTTTACGTGCAGCAGGTCCGTTTATACAAACTTCCCCACTTCCTCTTTTTCCTGTAATCACGTAAGTTTCAAGACGTTCGCCATTGTTTATGTTCAGCACCTGCACTTTTTCGCCTTCAATCATGTTGGCTGCATCCATTAAATCCGGATCTAACGTAATACTACCTACATAGTGCAATTCGGCCTGCGTGATACGGGCGCGGTGAATCTTCGATTTCAGAACCTGGATCGTCATAATGGCAACAAAGATATAGATTCCCAATCGTTCGGATTTAGTGAAAAGTGATATAATGCCGGAAGTTCGTTCCAAATGTTTTAGTGTCGGATATAGCGGTTAAAGGACTTCAGCAATTCACCTGGCCGGTTAAATTCAAGATGGAGTTTATAAGGTCCGGATCCTGGTCACTGGATTTTCTATCATGGAATAGTCGGTTCGGAATGTCGTGATGGGAAAGGCGTTCGAAAAGTAGAGTTCGTCCAGATTCTTTATATTCGCATAATTATCGAAATGTACCTATGCTGATTAATAAGCCCCGTAAGATTTTTATTGTAGAAGATGATCCCCTGCAGGCCGATCTGTTAAAGGATCGTTTGTTACGTGATGCTAACCACGAAATCCATGTTTTTTATACGGGCGAATCCTGTCTACGGTCACTTTCGGAACATCCTGAATTGATTATCATCGATTATCATCTGGACGGAAATGATCGAAATGCCTCTAACGGGATGGAGATTATCACAAGCATTAAACAAACATATCCCGATATTCATGTGATTATGATGAGTAGTCAGGAACGGTATAGTATCGCTTTGCAAAGTATTCAGAGAGGTGCAGAGCAATACGTGATAAAGGATAAAGAAGCTATTGAAACCATTGCGAAGATGGTAAAAGAAATATAGGTGCCAAACCCGTAGGCAAGGAGTCTGTTGGTAATTACCGACAGGCTTTTTGTTTTTTTAGTCGGCAGGTGTTTTCTGTTTCCCCACTAATAGTAGTGAAGTGACCGGAAGAAAGGTGATATATATTGAAGATGCTCTTACTTTTGTCTGATGAAATTAAATATTGTTATGAAAAATTTATTCGCTTCCCTTGCCATTGTTTTTTTATTGACTTCTCAGGTTCGAGGACAAATTGTAGTTGAGATTAATTCAACATTCAGTGGGCAGCATACCACCTCCAGTGCAGCTCCATCAGATGCTGTCCCATACAACTTCAATGATCGTTCTGTGCATTTGCAATTGTTGTATCCGGCCAGCGATTTGAATTCAGGTGGTGCAGGTATTGGATTTAATATTGATAGTATTGGCTGGTATGTTATTGATCAGATTGGTGGAAGTCTGCAGAATTATACTATTAAAATGAAGAATACTTCTGCCACAAATACTGCTGTGTATGATGGCACAGGTTTAACAGTTGTGCGATCAGCATCTCCACTGGCTCCCGCAACGGATACGGCATGGTATATGATTCCTCTTACTACTCCATTTTATTGGAATGGGACGAGTAATCTGCTGATTGATGTTTGCTGGGGTTTAAACTCATCCAACAGTGCAACAGGTCGTGTCAGGCATTATAGCTATGGTACTTCCGTTGAACGAATTTTATTAAAGAGTAATTCCGGAAATACTTGTGGGAGTCCGACTACTCAAACAGCTGCATATCGTCCATATCTTCGATTAACCGGATTTTGTGTTGATACTACTGTTACTCAAAACGGAAATGTTCTGGTAACCTCTCAGCCTGGCGCTACTTACCAATGGATTAATTGTGCAACCAATCAACCCATCAATGGAGCCGTGAATAGTTTTTATCTGCCATCACAAACCGGGAACTATGCAGTAATAGTGACCAATGGTGTTTGTGTGGATACTTCCGGATGTCATGCTATTACTTTGACAGGTCTGGATAATTCTATTGCATCTGCAGCGGGCAGTGTCTTTCCAAATCCTTCCAATGGCCTGGTGAATATCAAGGCCGATGCAGGTAACTACATGATTTCTGTTTATTCATTAAACGGAGAACTGCTTAACCAATTTACGCAACACCGAAATGATAAGGAAAATATCTCTCTTGATCTCTCGGCGTGGAGAGGTAATGCTGTGCTTGTAAAATGGCAAAACGAACGCATGCCGGAGCCGAAGAGGGAGATTGTATTTGTAGGAAATTGATCCAACGTTGTAGGTATTTATCGGGTAGTAGATTTACAATAATTGCAACCGGAGTTCGTTACTAAGCAGTGGAGGAGTATTACCGGTGGATCGAATGTTACACATTAAAACCAACCCTTGAAATATGGTACGAATTGCTCTGTTATTTTTGACCGGTTTAACATTAGTGTTTGCAGCTTGTTCTTCTGAAGTAGATTCGGCAGAAGCAAAAAAAATTGTTTCGCAATTATTGTCTGATCTGAAAGAGGAGAAGTACGATGCACTCGATACGTACTATACTTCTTCTTCAAACCAGGGTGAACCTTTGCAGGCGAAGATGGAAAAGTACATCCGGCTTCAGGATACCACCGGTCCGATTCAGTCCTTTGAGTTTATCAGCGAAGAGAAAAAATATGATGATGCTACGGGATTCAATCAGCTGACACTTATTTATAAAGTTGTTTGCAGCAGGGTTACCCTTAAGCAGACTTTTATCCTGGTGAAGGATGAAGGTAAAACGGGTATCATCTTTCAAAATACCGAAAACTGGCCGGAGTAAGATGTCGAAGTTTATTGAATTCTTTTCTTTAAGTCAAGGAGTTTTCAAAGTTTACTTAAAATCCAACTTTTAGCGTTAATCCTGTATCGGCTGAAGTAATACGCTGATCTGCTTTTTTACGGAAAGTATTATTTAGTCAGGTCAGGGGCGCACCCATTTACCCTGCCAGAGATCCTGGTTGTTTCCGAGAATACGTACAATGTAAATACCTGCAACCGATGGTTCCGGTAATGAGAGTAGATTTTCTCCTTTCTGCAGGTCAATAGTTAATGTGGATACAGTTTCGCCGATAAGGTTTTCGAGATGGATGGATGCTGTCGTCTGCTTATCAGACCATACTTTCATTTTCGGATAGGCGGAAGGGTTAGGAAAGATGGTTACTTCGCGTACTGATGAAAACTCTTCTACTGATACATGCGGGCCGAATCCTCCGTTGGCAAATATATTCTGTGCATAAATACCTCCATCAATCCGATCATCCTGCCATACGATGACTACTTGTCCATTTGCATAAGGTCCGCAACTTACATCTTCTTTATTGCTGAGAAAGGCACTAATCATCGGATCATAACTCCACAATGGTAGACCATTATAATCTGTTAGCAGACAGCTAATCGTTTGCGAATTGAATCCACCCAACACATAAGTGATCATTACTCCATTTTGCTCATCTGTGATTCCAACGGGGAGATAGTAGTTTGCACTGATCGGACGAATATTTAATGCATTGGTACCTAACAGAAGATTACCGGAATTGTCTAATCGTTGAAGAGAAATTCCTGAGTTGGATTGTGAAGAATTCAATACCTGAAGTGCTACACAAATTTCTGTTCCCGTGGAATTAGTGCAAAACCCACCAACGAGTTTATGCTCTGTTGTTGAGTTAGCACATTGAGTTCCTGTCGCGCTCCAAAGTGCACCTGTAGAGTCAATCTCCTGCGCATATACATCATTCATCATCGGATTGCTCGGGTTACCTGTATTAAATGCAATATATACTCCATCATTCAGGTTGCTGATAATTTCCGGGAAAAAGAAGAAGGAAATTGTTTTAGAGGAAACCAGTACAGGACTTACCCATTGTGCGGTTCCACTGCTGTCAAAACGCTGGAAATACATGGTGGAGGTAACACCCGGAAAAGAGCCGGATTCCTGTACGTATAACATTTGAAATCCACTGGTAGAAGCAGGTAACATTACAGCTCTTGAATATTTTTGATTGTTCCAGATTCGTTTGGTCCACTGTAGCTGTCCTCCTGCTGAGATTTTAGAATATGCTACCCATTTTGAACTACCCAAACTCGCATTCCAGGCAACAATTACATCGTTGGCATTGGTGACTGTTACGCGCGGACTCAATCCATCTGAGGTTGAATCCTGCAATACAATTCCATTTCCCCAGGCGGATGTCCCGAAGGGTGTGATCTTATAGGCTACTACCTGCAATGTGCCGGTACGTTCATCCTGAAAAGCTACGATGGCATTGTCTTCCTTATCTACTTCCAGGTCATAACGGAACAGCGCAGAGTTTTGAGGAAAGCTACTCACTACAACTCCACCGGAAGCCCATTGATTTATACCGTCCATATCAATCAACTGCATACGAAGAGTGTATTGCCCGCTGCTATTGTCAAACCAGCTGATATATGTTTTACCATCACTGGTTGTCGCAGTCAATGGCACCGACTGTTCACTGCCGTTGAGTTCATGAATCACTGTATTGCCTATTGTATCGTTCGTGAATTGTGCAGATGCTGAGAGAGAAAAAGTCATCAGCAGCAGGAGAAGTATGTTTTTCATGAGGTAAAAGTATAAAATCCGATGAATGCTGACTAGGTGAAGCTGTTTTAGGAAGGTGCTTTCAACCGCCATTGCGTAAGTTAAAAGGATTCGTTCCCAATATCAATCTGCATCGATATTACAAAAACCGGACTTCGTATAGTCCATGCTCATTCCTGTAAAGTACAAATTGTCACCAAACATAAAAAGACATTGGCCAAATTCTGCAAAAATATGTTGCAACGTATAATTATTAAAGTTACATTTCAAGACCTAAACCTATCACCATGAAAAAACTTTTAAAGTTATTGTTGATTCTATTGTGTTTCCCGCAATGGATATTTGCTCAAACAATTCCTGCGGCGCAATCATTACCATACTCACAGGATTTCAGTTCCCTTGTTGCCTCGTCTACAACATATCCGGCAGGTTGGCAGGGTTGGACATTAAGCGGAGCAGGATCTTCTAACGCATTTCGCACAACAGCACCGATTGCGGATCAGAGTTTACTTGCCAGCAGTAATGCATCTACCACTACAGGTGGAGTTCACAATTACGCGGGTAAGATTGGTATACTATCATCTGCCACTGTAGATGCTGCACTATGCCTTTCGGTGAATAC
>JAGOJO010000020.1:29479-37645 GCA_017995075.1 Bacteroidia bacterium
CGGATCAGAGTTTACTTGCCAGCAGTAATGCATCTACCACTACAGGTGGAGTTCACAATTACGCGGGTAAGATTGGTATACTATCATCTGCCACTGTAGATGCTGCACTATGCCTTTCGGTGAATACTACAGGCAAGGTTAATGTATTGGTGACCTTTGATATTTCAACTATACGTAACACTTTCAATGGTACAACGGAGACAAGAAGGAACAATGTCGAGTTACAATATCGTGTTGGCAATACAAATGGTGCTTTCACTTCACTTACCGGAAGTATTTACAGAAACAATACAACTTCACAAACTGCTATAACAACTACTCCCCGTAATGGAGTACGTTTCCAGTATATACTACCGGCCGCTTGTGAAAATCAGGCAATGGTGCAATTGCGTTGGGTACAACGTGACTCTGTTGGCGGTGGATCTCGTCCGTCTTTTTCAATCGATCATGTAATCGTTTGCCCGGCTCCTGTAATTTCTGCAACAGTTACACCTTCATGTGGTGGTAACTCAGGAAGTATTCAATTAAACGTAACAGCCGGGCAATCCCCATATACGTTTGCCTGGGATACTATCAATAAAGCAGGTCCACAATTCGCAGTGACGGCAGTTACTAAAACAAGTCAACATCCTTATTTCGGAGTGGGTTTCCCGTTAGGCTTTGCATTAGATGGTATTCAGGGAAAAGAGTTGAATTTAACAAGAGGAATCAATTATACATTTCTCGGAACTTTTCCCGGGCACCCGTTTCATATAACTACGAGTACTGCCGGAGCAAGTTTCGCCAATGAAATATTTTCAGGTGTAACAAATAGTCAGTTGCAGGGAGGAGCGATGGTTTTCACACCGAATCTTTCTCATCCAGCATTGCTTTATTACCAATGTGGTGTCCATTTAAATATGGGTTGGAGAATCAACATGAACAATGGACAACCCACTACTTCTACTGTGAGTAATCTGTCTACCGGTTCGTATTCGGTTGCTGTCAAATCAGCAGACGGAAGTATAGCAACGGCAACTATAGCTGTGACAGCCGGATCGCCGGTGAATCTTTCTATTCTGGGCAATTCGCATTTATGTGTAGGAGATAATCTTGAACTGGAAGCTATTGGAGGCAATGCCTGGACGTGGACAGGACCATTGGGTTTTTCCTCAACTTTGTTTAATCCGGTTTTACCAAATATTCAGGATAATCAAGACGGATATTATACGGTAACAGCAACGAATTCTGCCGGTTGTTCAGATAGTGATTCTCTTTTTGTGGATGTAAACATTACACCGCAGATTGCAAGTATTATCCCCGATTCTGTTATGGAAGGAGATGAAGTAACGTTAACCGGAACAGGGTTTAGTGATGTAACTGATATGAGTTTAAATGGTAGCATTCCTACACCTGTTATTGTTAATGATTCTACGCTCACATTCTCAGTTCCGGAAGGTACACTTGATGGCCAGGTTACATTGAATACTTCATTTGGTTGTGTGGGTGTTTCATCAGGGAATTTGGTTGTTTTACATCTGAGTAATTTAAATCTCAAATGCTTTGCAGAAGGAATTTATACCACCGGAGGTCAAATGACAAATGCGCTGCAGGATCCGCTTAATCCAGGTGCTGTTGATACATTTACATTGGCATTGTATGATTCAGCCAATGTATCCGGCCCTCCTGTTCATGTGGTTTCTTCTGTGCTGGATGTAAGCGGGAATGGAGTGTTTCAGTTTCCCGCAACAGTATTGGGAAATCGCTATTATGTTGTTGTGCGGCACCGAAACAGCATTGAAACATGGAGTAAAACACCGGTACTTTTCACTGCTGAAACCTTCTTTGATTTTACGCAGTGATATTCTCCTGAATATCAGCTATGCCTTACTGATGGTGTAATGGAAATTGTCAATTAATCTTGGACCTGTAGTAAGTACAGCTATGCAGCCTTGTGCTTCGGTATGCTGATCCCAGTGTTCTATGCTTACTAACGTTGATGGATCTACGATATCAAAATACTGGACACTGAGATGTTTGCTTTGATTGATAAACCGATTGACGAGTGCTTTAACAGCTTCCGGCGATTGATGCTGAATATAAGTTGCAGCAATTTGCAGTCCTTTGTAAATGAGTGGTGCATCTTTACGTTGTGCTTCTGTTAGGAGCAGATTCCGGGAGCTCATCGCTAATCCATCGGGCTCGCGTAATGTCGGACATCCTACTATTGTCACAGGTAAACGCAGTTGATGTACCATGTTCCGTACTATGGCCAGTTGCTGAAAATCTTTTTCGCCGAAATAGGCATAGTCTGCTTCTACAATCTCAAAGAAACGATGTACTACAGTTGCCATTCCCTTAAAATGTCCCGGACGATAAGCACCTTCCATCACCGTTTCCAGTTGTCCGAACTGAAGATCCAGCAGGATAAGTCCGTTCGGATAAATTTCCTGCACTGAGGGAAGAAATGCATAATCGCAACCTGCACTCTCAAGCAACTTTAAATCAGCTTCCGGCATTCTGGGATATTTTTCCAGATCAGCGGGATCATTGAATTGTGTAGGGTTGACGAAAATGCTGCAGACGACAACTTCGTTTTCAGCTTTTGCTCTCTTTAGCAGGCTGATGTGTCCCTCATGTAAAGCACCCATGGTAGGAACAAATCCAATACGTTTACCTGCTACACGATCATTGTGCAGTTGCAGGCGTAATGCCGTTACAGTAGAGTAGGTTTGAACCAATTCTGGTGAAGGACTTTTCCCGGCAGGGTATATTATTTATAATTCATCTTTTCACGATACCAATCGTTGAAAGATTTTTCTTTTCCGGCAGAAGGCATTTTGCGTAACCCATCTCGTGATTTAAACAACCCTTCGAGGATATGCTTGCGGGCATTTACACCTGTCCAACTCATGATTTCCCTCTTCAGCATCGCTTTCTTCCAGGCAAAATAGAACCACTTTTCTCCACGTGGTGTATTTCCCTGTTCAACAAAGTACTTTCTGTTTTCTAATAATAAACGGGGGATATCAATTTTTACCGGACAAACATCTTTACATCCACCGCAGAGTGTGGTTGCATGTGCCAGATGCTGATGTTCCGAACGTTGTAATGGCAGTGTAACAGCAGCAATCGGTGAAGGAAAATCGGCTGCACCTGAACTGCGGTAAACCGGACAAACTGTTTGACATGCTCCGCACTTAATACAGGTTAATGCTGTTCGTTGTTGTTCATGCGCCAGTACATCACTTCGGCCGTTGTCCAGCAGAATCACATATAACTCTTCCGGGCCATCTAACTCATCTGACTGACGTGGACCTGTAATGATACTGTTATAGGCAGTGATATTCTGTCCCGTACCATATGCACTTAGCAGTGGAAGAAAAAGATCAAGATCGTTTAGTGAGGGTAACATTTTATCGATACCGGCCAATACGATATGAGTTTTCGGTAATGCGGCTGTTAACTGTGCATTTCCCTCATTCTCCAGAATCACAATAGCACCGGGATCAGCAACCAGAAAGTTACAACCTGTAATTCCTGCATCTGCTGATCGGAATTTGTCTCGCAAATGAGTACGGATAGCTTTCACCATATCTTGCGGTGATCCGTCGCCGTTATATTTAATTTTATCCTGCAGTAATTTGCTCACTTCCGCTACAGGCTTATGCATGGCAGGCAGTACCATATGTGAAGCACCTTCACCGGCCGCCTGTACAATAAAATCTCCGGTATCACTTTCTGTTGAACGAATGCTCTGGCTTTCAAGAAATGCTGTCAGGCCAATCTCCGACGCAGTGTTCGTCTTTGATTTCATGACTTCCTTTGCATTCGCCTTGTGGAGGATATCCAGTATGGCTTCCAGCGCATCGGTAATGTCCTGCGCCCAGATTACTTTCCCTCCGGACTTGATAAAATTGGATTCGAATTCAATCAGGTATTTGTCGAGGTTCTCAATGGTTTTCCAGCGCGTAAATGCTGCACGTTCACGGGCCAGATCCAGATTGCTGAACTGCCGCGTGCCCGCATTCAGGCTCTTTTCCTGTAAACCGGCTGCCGAAGTGGCCCGCTCGGCCCAGTTATTACCCTGAATACCAGATATTTCCGTTTTCGACTCTTCCAAGACTAATTCCTCCATAACGAATAACAAACCTAAGATACAAAGCCTCCTGAAACAAGCAGAATTCGGGGTTGGAGAAAGAAGTATTAACGGGTCATTATGGATAACTAGCATGCTTTTTGTTGATCTGAATTTTCGATTTCCGATCTATTGAGCACCATTTATAGCAATAAGTTTTATCGGACGTTAGTTTGGTTATTGGTTTATAGGTGGACATTTTCAATTGAGATCAGTACTTCGAAGATTCAATTTTATTCCAGGCAGAAAGAGTTATCCGGCGCTTAAACAGGTAAGTGAATAGATCATCTTTCATTGTCACTTATCGTAAGTCGTGAAAAATCCACAGTTCAACGCATAGATGTAATACCGGTAAATACTATCGTTAAAACGGTGCATCATAGAATTTCAGATATTTGATCCAGATATGCTCCCATACATACTGCTGGTTATTTGCATCACCATTTTTCTTTACATGTTTCTATCGGTGATTTATTACACGGTTCGTCAGACACTGGCCAGCCTGATTCTCTATTTCAGGGGAATTCGGATTAAAGGGGAGTATAAAGCAGCAGAACCATTGAGGAGGGACGACCTCGTTTATACGTTAAAGAAGTATGTACCATATTATAACTTACTTTCCGAACAGCATAAACGGTTATTCATCATGCGAACTCAAATGTTTATGAATTATCATTCATTTGAAGGCAGGAATGATTTAATGATAACGGAAGAAATGCGTGTACGTATCGCGGCGACTGCTGTACAACTTACATTTGGATTGAGAGAATATCTGCTTCGGCATTTTGTAACGATAGTTGTTTATCCGGACGTGTATGTTTCTCCTGCCACGGGCGATTGGCATAAGGGAGAAACAAATATCCGAGGCAGTGTTGTGCTTTCATGGAAACACTTTGTGGAGGGCTTTGAAACAACCGAAGACAAACTGAATCTGGGCTTACATGAACTGGCACATGCACTTGATCTCGGACGATTAGTGAAAGATGCTGATCCCTTCTTTTTCCGGTATTTTCTGAAGTGGTCGGCTGTAGCGAATGAAACCTACCTTGAAGTTGGTGCATCCGACTATCATTTCTTACGAAGTTATGCCGGTACAAATATGCGAGAGTTTTTTGCTGTCTCAGTAGAACATTTTTTTGAAGATCCTGCAGGATTTTCCAACGAATTGCCACTCTTGTATCAGCATTTATGTGTGTTGCTGCACCAGGACCCATTGCGGATTACTGCAGGGGATCACTTGAATATAAAAATGCCTTCGAATCAGCTTCCCGCAGACTTGAATGATACCGATATACTTTTTGAATCCTCTCCTCCTGCAAAAAGTGCAGTCTCATCTTTTTTACTGCCGGTAATAATGATGTTTATCTTCATTTTTATATTCAGGGATGATGAGAAATTACTACTGGTGATCGGGATGTTTGTTGTGCTGATCGTTGGTGGTACGATTGATTACCTTCGTCGGGCAAATACTGTAATGCTCTACCCGGAATATCTAATGGT
Source organism: Bacteroidia bacterium (assembly GCA_017995075.1). Taxonomy (GTDB): domain Bacteria; phylum Bacteroidota; class Bacteroidia; order AKYH767-A; family OLB10; genus JAJTFW01. The sequence goes on from JAGOJO010000020.1 coordinate 35,097, forward strand.
TAAGTCCAGAATTACCGGAAAAGTAAAAATGGCAATTGCTCTTGAAAACCTGATCAGTATTGAATTCAGCAGAGGAAGTAATCGTGATTTTAGAATGACATTTGCTGAGGGAAGAGAAATTTTCAGCTATGATTTTTTATCTACGTTTGACTGGGGTGAATATGATTTACTGAAGGAACAGCTGCAAAACCGAAATGTGGTGATGTCGTTTTGATATAACCTTGGTTATATTCTTCCCCTGAATAGGGGATTTTTCTTGTGTACATAAAATGATTTCCCCAATTTGGCCTTCTGAATCATTACTTATGAAACACAGCATCGTCCTCTTACTGGTCATTCTTTCTATGTTCAACGCTATAGCTCAATCAACGGAAAAGTTTAATGGGGTGTATTCTGTTCAGAATCCTGCCGTGGTTCTCGTATTGAAATCCACTGGAAAGGCTGTAAACGGATATCTCGCAGATACAAACAATGCTTATCGTGTGGATGGTGAAATGTCAGCCGACGATGTGCTAACGTTGAATACAGTCATCAATGGTGTAAACAATAAAAGTTTTGCTTCGCTCGATGCAACAGGCAATTTACTTCTGGCGGATGAGCAGCTGAACATGATTTACTTTACGCGCTCAGAGGAGAATGCCGATTCGGTAATTGCCGCAATTGACCTGGCATTAAAGCAGGTTGCAGGCGTTGCTGTGAATGAAAAGTCTACGGCTACCGTTACTTTAACTGCCGATTCAAAGAAATACGCCAATAAGAAGTTTCTGCATCTGTATACCGGCAATGGTATGACAGAAAAGTGGGCCTATTATCTTTTCGATGATGGACGGTTCTATTACAGGAGTGAAGCCTCTTATGCCAGCGGTAATGCTTTTAATGATTTCAGTGCTGCTTTATCTTCCAATAATGCAGGCACCTGGCAGATAAAGAGTAGTGGCAGCACAGAGGAATTACACCTGCACTGGAATACCGGAGAACAACGCCAGCTGATAATCACGAAAACATCCAAGGGATATCGTCTGGGGAATACCGACTATTTCCTGGTTGGCCTTGATGAATATGAATAGATTGTCAATTGACTTAATCCATCTCCACCACCAGGTCTTCAGATTCAACGAGTGTACCTTCTTTTAAGTGAATAGCCTTCACTGTGATATCAGTCGGTGCGGTAATGGTTGTTTCCATTTTCATCGCTTCAATTGTAAATAGAGGTGTATTCTTTTTGATTGTCTGACCCGGCTTCACAAAGATTTTACTCAGCATTCCCTGCAGTGGTGTTCCGATCTGCTTTTCGCCACTAGCCTTGGTATGAGAGATTTTTTTAACGGATGCTTTTCTGTCGGCAACATCAATTGCACGGGTTTGTCCATTCAAACGGAAGTACACCGCACGGTGACCGTTTTCATCTACATCACCCACATACAACAAACGTATTAGAATGTTTTTTCCTTTGCCGATTTCTACCAGAATTTCTTCGTTGTTTTTCATACCAAAGAAGAATGCAGTGGTAGGTAAATTACTTACGTTTCCATAATTTTTCTGGAATGCATGATACTCTTCAAATACTTTCGGATAAAATTTCCAGCTAAGGAAGTCAAGGAAACTAACGCTATCACCAAACCGGATTTTGAAGTCATCAAATTCTTTTGTGAGATCCACCGGTTTTAAATGCGCATTGGGAAGATCAGTATAAGGTTCGATATCTTTCAGGACGATCCGTTGTAATTCTTTCGGAAAGCCTCCCGGAGGTTGACCAAGATCTCCTTTGAAGAATCCTTTTACACTTTCCGGAAAACTAAGTGTCGCACCTTTTACAAAAATATCCTCTTTTGTTAGGTTGTTGCTCACCATATAGAGCGCCATATCACCAACCACTTTCGAACTTGGCGTTACTTTTACAATATCTCCGAACAGTTCATTGACATCTGCATATGCTTGTTTAATCTCCACCATTTTATCTCCTAAGCCGAGAGAGATTGCCTGCGGACGCAGATTGGAATATTGTCCGCCGGGAATTTCATGATCATACACTTCTGCTGTGCCGGCCATTAATCCGCTCTCAAACGGATAGTACCACTCCCGGACTGTTTCCCAGTAGTTACTGTGCTCGTTGAGATGTTTTATGTCATATTCTACTTCGTAAGGTGTGTTTCTTAACGCTTCCACCATACTGTTAAAATTAGGCTGAGAAGTAAGACCACTCATCGAAGCCAGGGCGACATCTACTACATCTACTCCTGCTTCAATTGCTTTGAGATATGTAGCAGACTGAATAGACGCTGTATCATGTGTATGGAGGTGAATCGGAATATCAATCACCTTTTTCAGCTCTGTAATAAGCTCAGCTGCTGCATATGGTTTGAGTAGTCCTGCCATATCTTTTATTCCAAGAATATGCGCACCTTTATCTTCCAGTTCCCGCGCGAGATCCAGATAATATTGTAGATCATATTTGCTCTTCTTTGGATCAAGTATATCACCGGTATAACTAATGCAAGCCTCTGCAATACCGCCGGTACGTTCTCGCACCGCTTTTATGCTTACCTCCA
>JAGOJO010000021.1 GCA_017995075.1 Bacteroidia bacterium
CGGGAAGAGCCTGTAAGCGGTTTTCCCTATATCTTTAAACGCAATAACTTAACCTCCGGCATTTATCTTTACACAATCACCCAAGCAGGGAAAATACCTATCACCGGTAAAATGGTGGTGGAGTGAAACGGAATAATTTTTTTTATAAATATCATAGTCCTGCTCTATGAGTTGAATCTAAAATCAATGGATCCTGTTTGTTATTCCTGATTCCATATTTCTTTCACTGAATCCTACAATTAACAGGGTAAAATAAATACATTGGAAAATCCTCAATTATCCTTTTTCAACTAACCTATTCCCATTAAATCAATCTAACATCAATCAATACAATAGCTATCACTCCTCAGTGATTGAATTTCCTAAGCTGTTTCGTTTAAATTATCTTTGCAGCATGGTAACCACCGAACAACTCTACGATTTCTATCAGGACCACCCAGTGGTTTCTACCGACACACGTCATCTTCCAAAAGGCTGCATCTACTTTGCACTGAAAGGACCAAATTTCAACGGGAACACTTTCGCGCAAAAAGCTCTTGAACTGGGTGCTGCTTATGCTGTAGTTGATGAACCGGCCGGTGATGATCCCAGAATACTGATGGTGAAAGATGTTTTGAAGAGTCTTCAGGAACTGGCAACCTTACATCGCCACCGTCTGGACATTCATGTATTGGCTATTACCGGCAGTAACGGAAAAACCACCACGAAAGAATTGTGTGCAGCTGTTCTGAAAAAAAATTTTGAAACACATTATACCCGTGGTAACCTGAACAACCACATCGGTGTTCCCTTAACCTTACTTGAACTGAATGAAGACCATGATTTCGCAGTGGTGGAGATGGGTGCCAATCACCAACGTGAAATCGCTGAACTCTGTGAAATTGCCTGTCCGGATTTTGGTCTGATCACCAATATCGGAAAAGCTCACCTCGAAGGCTTCGGAGGAGAAGAAGGCGTTAAAAAGGGAAAAGGTGAAATGTATGATTATCTGCGTAGTCACGGTGAACTCATTTTTATACAACTCGACAATCCGGTATTACGTGAAGTGCTGCATGGCTATGACAATATCGTCACCTATGGCCACAGTAAAACAGTACAGTTTCAGGGGAATGTGATAGAAAATACAACCGGGTTTCTGGAAGTCGAAATCACCCGCCCTTTTCACCTGCGTATAAAAACCCAACTCACCGGCGACTATAACCTCGACAATGTACTCAGTGCGGTTGCAGTTGGCTCTCAGTTCGGCGTAGAGCCCCATGAAATACAGGAAGCTATCGAACACTATACTCCCGGCAATCAGCGCTCACAAGTCGTAAAAATCGGAAACCTGACCATCATACAGGACATGTACAATGCCAATCCCAGCAGTATGACCGCTGCTTTGCAGAATTTCGACAAGAGTTTTTCCGGAAAAAAAATAATTGCACTCGGCGAAATGCGTGAATTAGGTGCTTCATCAGAGGAAGAGCATGAGAAGATCGCTGATCTTGCTGCCGGATTAAAGAATACGCAATTACTTCTGGTAGGCCACCTTTTCAAATCACCGGCTGAACGAATCGGATGTAAGTACTTCGAGGATTCAACAGCCTGCACTGAATGGCTGAAAAGTAATATTCCATCAGAAGGTAATCTGCTGATAAAAGGCTCCAGAGGATCTAAGATGGAAAAATTAATGGAGGCCTTTGCCGTATAGTACGCGACTACGATAGCTGATCAGGAGTTTTTACGGGCAAATATCCCGAAAATCTTCCTCCAGCCACGATTACGTTCATTCTCCTCTTCTACTGAATCGTAGTATCCGGCATTGCCATTGATATAACCATAGTGATGGCCATATCCATAGCTCCGGGTAAAATCAGAATCGTTCAGCAATATACATGCATTCGGAATTTTGCCTTCCTTATACAGATCTTCGAGTGAACGCAGGTATTCCAGACGTGAATATCCCTGACGCACCAGATACATGCTCACATCACTGTATTGCATCAACTGAAAGGCGTCTGAAACTACTCCCAACGGCGGTGTATCTATGATAATAAAATCATAACGTTTACGCAGGTCCGAAATCATATCAGACATCGCCTGCTTCGAAAGTAATTCAGCCGGATTCGGGGGAATAGGTCCGGATATAATGATATCCAGGTATGGATCATCTGTTTTACGGATAACCGAATCCAGCGAAGCTGCGCCAGCGAGATAGTTCGATGCCCCCATATCATTCTTCCAGCCGAAATCCTGATATAGTTTTGGTTTTCTCAGATCAAGTCCGATCACTACCACTTTATTCTGTTGCAAACTCAACACTGAGGCCAGATTCAACGTCACAAACGATTTTCCTTCACCGCCTACAGAGGAAGTAATCAGAATCGTTTTGCATTTATCGGAGGACCCATAAAACTGCAGGTTGGTACGTATGGTACGGAAAGCCTCAGCCAATGCCGACTTCGGTCGCTTCAACACCGCCAGATTATTGGTTTCTGTTGAGTGGCCTACTACACCGATTACAGGAACTTCTGTTGCTGAAGTAATATCGTCCTTGTTCATCACTGTAGTACGAAGAAGGCTTCGGGTACTGATAAATGTAACCGGAATTATCAAGGTCAGCAGGAGAATCACTGCAGCCAGTATTTTTTTATTCGGCGCAACAGGCTCATCAGCAAGCGCTGATTCATCAAGAATTTTATTGTCGGAAACGGCAGTCGCCTTGGCAATACTGGTTTCTGCTTTCTTCTGAAGCAGGTAGGTGTAAATATTTTGATTTACCTCGAAATTACGTTTGATACCCAGCAACTGGCGTTCCATTTCAGGCACCTGCTTGATACTCTCTTCGTATTCGTTCAGTTGTTTGTCAAGTGCAGTCCGGGTAACATTCAATCGCTGCTGGATATTCCGGATATTTTCAATCAATGAAGCGCGTGTCTCTGCAATCTGCTGATCAAGTACCTTAACAGCAGGAGCATCACTTTTAACTCCATAGGAAATTCCTTTCCGCTTCGATTGCAACATCTGAAAATTAGTGATTAACTCTACCAACAAAGGATCAGGTAATCCCATACTCGTTGGTGCCATATTGGTGATATCTTCATTCTTCACCACATAACTGTACAGATTCTCGAGTGATTTGAGTTCAATATTATTTTTAACCCGTTCAACATCGAGCGTATTCAGTTTTTGCAATACCGCCTTTGACTCTTCACTGAGATCAACCGTTTTATTCTTTTCTTTAAATGCCTGCATCTCCTGCTCGTTACTGCTGAGCATAGTGCCGGTTGTACTCAATTGCTCATCTACAAACTTTAATGTCAATGATGCAACCTCTGCTTTATCCTGAATGTCGAGGTCGATATATACCTTCCCGATTGCATTGAGGATATCCAGCGCCCTGACAGGAATAACATCCTGATAGGTCATCTTTACGATGTTCGCTTCTTTATCCAGCGGCTCCACCGCCAAGTTTTCAAGGATCTCGGCTATAAGTTTTGTATTGGACCGAACTTTAAACTCATAGGTACTTCCATTTTCTACAACGATGGAATCATTTCTGAATAAGCGAAAACTAAAATGATCAGTCTTTACAGTTTCGCCAAACGCAAACTTTTTATTCAATTGAAAATACGGAAGCTTATCGCCATCGTATTCTACTTCCAGATTATAATTTTTATTATCCAGCACCGTCACTTCAAATGCCAGATCCTTGTACTCGCGGATAAATGTATCAACCTCCACTCGTAGCGGACTCCTTGGATAGAGCGGCTGAGCAGGAAACGTATTTGTATTCCAATATTGAACCGAAAGATGTAATCGTTCTATTGTCTTCTGAATAACTGTACGGGAACGCAGAATACCAATTTCAGTTGGCAGATTCAGATTAGTACCAAACAAATCACTCGACAATATATCTGTAAGATTCGATGGCGAGGATTTTTCATCATCAATCAATATACTGCTTGACGCCTGATATACCGGCAATGTGAACTTGATGTACAACAAAGTGAGTCCGGCGAATAATACTCCGGCAACTACAAAATAATGCCACTTCAGTAATATCTCGCGAAAGATACTCTGAATCTGAAATTCATCTTCGTTTTTATAACGTTTCGAAAGGTTGTTCATTATTGTGAGCGGAAATAAGCGGTTGCCAGTAACGCGACTGCAGTGATTAATGAAGTTATTACCGCTGTTGCCGGTGAAACTGCCGTGAAGGCTTTCTTACGGGTTGGCGGAACATAAATCACATCGTCCGGATAAATGAACTTACTTACCCCTGTGAATGCTTCTTTACTGGTGAGATTAACCGGAATTTCGATTGTTCCTGTCGGAGTTTTACGCAATATCCGCAGATTGGTTCTGTCAGCATAATTATTCAGATCACCGGCCATTGCAAGTCCTTCCAGTAAAGTAAGTTGCTCGTTGGGGACATAATAGAGTCCCGGGCGATTTACCTCACCAAGTACTGAAACTTTAAAGCTCAGCTTCTTGATAATAATAACCGGTTCATCAATGTATTTCTTGAATCGATTCAGAATTGTATCATGCGCATCATCCATGCTCAATCCGGCCACGTGGATACTTCCCACATAAGGCAATGCCAGATCACCTTTCTTGTCTACTACAAAACCTTTTTCGTACGCTGAGCGGCTGTCATTTCCTTCAGTGGCTGAGGCAGAAATACCGAGTCCGGGAAACGCTTCCGGATTTACAGTAAACAGCTGAACCATCAGAATATCCGACGGGAAAATTTTCATCTCGAAACTGGAACTATCGTTGGCGAACAGGTTAGCGTCACCTTGAAGATATACCAGTTTCCGCTGCGGTGTGCATGCACCGAGGGCTACTACAAGAAGAAGAAAAAGAAAACGATGCAGGCAGGTCAGGCGCATAGGCTTATTGGAGAATACTTCGGGCAATGACAATTCGCTGGACTTCGGATGTTCCTTCGTATATCTGTGTGATTTTCGCATCACGCATCAATCGTTCAACATGGAACTCTTTTACGAATCCATATCCTCCGTGCACTTGTACGGCTTCAACTGTTGTACGCATTGCTACTTCTGAAGAGAACAACTTTGCCATTGAACTGGCTTCATTGTAATCCATATGGTTGTCTTTTAACCAGGCGGCTTTCAGACATAATAATCGGGCGGCTTCAATCTCAGTAGCCATATCCGCTAATTTAAACTGAATCGCCTGATGGTTGCAGATTTCTGTTCCGAAGGCTTTACGCTCTTTCGAATATTTCAATGCGAGTTCATAAGCTCCACTGGCAATGCCGAGCGCTTGTGCAGCGATTCCGATACGTCCGCCGGTGAGTGTTTTCATGGCAAACTTAAATCCGAATCCATCTTCACCAATTCGGTTAGCTTTTGGCACCTTCACATCCTGGAACATGAGTGAATGTGTATCCGACCCACGAATTCCAAGTTTGTTTTCTTTCAATCCAACTGTAAAGCCGGGTGCTCCCTTTTCTACAATCAGGCAGTTAATGCCCTTGTGGCCTTTGCCGACATCTGTCTGCGCCATTACCAGATACACAGAAGCTGTACCTCCGTTGGTAATCCAGTTCTTGGTTCCATTCAACAGGTAATGATCTCCCATGTCGATGGCGGTTGTACGCTGTGATGTTGCATCAGATCCTGCTTCTGGTTCTGAAAGACAAAAAGCACCGATGATTTCTCCCTTGGCCAGAGGTACCAGGTATTTCTGTTTCTGCTCTTCGTTACCGAAGGTTTCAAGACCCCAGCATACCAGAGAATTGTTCACAGACATCACTACCGATACAGAGGCATCTACTTTGGAAATTTCTTCCATGGCGAGAACATAGGAAATAGCATCCAGTCCGCCACCACCGTATTTCGGATCTACCATCATTCCCAGAAAACCAAGTTCGCCTAAGCGCTTGATTTGTTCTGCCGGAAATTTCTGGTTTTCGTCACGTTCTATTACACCGGGGAGGAGCTCCTGCTGCGCGAAATCACGGGCAGCTTGTTGGATCATCAGATGTTCTTCGCTGAGTTGAAAGATCATAATCGTATTTTTCTTAGGATGTCAAAAATAAAGCATTCGTAGTCTTGAAGGGCCTATTGGTAGAAAGTTTTTCTTTGTATCCATGTTGAAAGACTTAGATCAGGGCAATTTGGTGGTGGTCGGACTTATGTCGGGCACTTCTCTGGACGGTATCGACCTGGCTGCCTGCCGGTTTGAACGTCAGGATTCAGGATACCGTTACGAACTGCTGGCGGCAGAAACCTATGCTTATTCACCAGAGTGGGAAGATCGTTTGCGGCACCTCCATTCGGCGTCGGCAGAGGAGATATTCGAGACAGATGCAGCCCTGGGGACCTTGTACGGACATCACCTGAAAGAGTTCATCGGATCACTGAAAATACGTCCGCAGCTGATTGCTTCTCACGGACATACCCTCTTTCACCAGCCGGGAAAAGGTTTTACAACCCAAATCGGATCCGGCGCCCATATTGCGGCAGTTACCGGCATCGATACCGTTTGCGATTTCCGAAGTAAGGATGTTGCGCTGGGTGGTCAGGGTGCACCGCTCGTTCCGGTGGGCGACCACTTTCTTTTTGCCGGTTATGAAGCTTGTTTGAATCTGGGTGGAATCGCGAATATCTCTCTCCTATCAGAGGGAAAACGAAAGGCGTTTGATATTTGTCCGGTAAACATGGCTTTGAATGAACTGGCCCTGCGTACCGGTGTCCCGTTTGATAAAAACGGCGTATTAGCCGCATCCGGAAATCTGCTTCCCGATCTGCTGGAACAAATGAATAACCTTAGCTTTTATCAGCAAACAGGTGCAAAATCACTCGGAAGGGAATGGTATAGCCTCCACTTTGCGCCATTGTTGGAAAATGGCTCACCGGCAGACTTATCCCGAACTGTTTGCGAACACATAGCCGTGCAAATAAACAAAATCATGCAGGCTCTACCGGCAGGTGCAAAGGTGCTGACCACCGGAGGAGGTGCATTTCATCAGTTTCTGATAGGGCGAATGGAAAATACAGGCAATAGCCATTACGTCATTCCCGAAAAGGAACTCATTATGTTTAAGGAAGCAATTGTATTTGCGTTCCTTGGGGCCTTAAATTACTGGGGAAGAGTAAATGTTTTCGATAGTGCAACGGGTTCTGTTAAACAACATGTGGGTGGAGCAATGTACCGTGGCGATTGATTACATATCATCATCGTCATCGTCATACACATCGTCGAAGCCTTTGAAGTTATCGTCCATCATTTCCGGATCGAGATCTCCTTCTTCTTCTTCTTCTTCGTCTTCGAAATCATCAAATTTCTGATTCTTTAATTCTTTCGATTTCAGTGGCTCCATTTTGCGGGATTTTCCTTCCGCCACCTTCTTTTTGTCGGCGCCTGGTTTTGCCGTCTTCTTAGGGATTTTCATTGTTTGGTTAATGAAATGAAATAGTCAGGTTGTTTTTATGTGGTTAATTGCTTGAATGACACTCCAGTTAACGTATCCGACAAATGTAAAAAAGAAAGGTTAGTAATTCACAAACCACTCCCCTCTTTTTTTAGTTAACAATTTATAAAACAATTACTTATCTTTACAAAAATATTGTGAATACCCTTAAATATGCTTCAAAATCCGACTATTAAGTTCCTAAAAGACCTGAAAAAGAACAATAACCGTGAGTGGTTTGATGCCAATCGGCCGGTTTATGATAAAGCAAAAGCCGACTTTGATGGCTTTGTAGAGAAGCTGATTGCGGCTTTGATAAAAACAGATCCGCGTCTGGCAGGTTTACAAGTGAAAGATTGTATTTTTCGGATATACAGAGACGTTAGGTTCAGTAAGAATAAAGATCCATACAAAACCAATTTTGCGGCGTCGGTAAATATCGGCGGAAAAAAATCTCCGAACGGTGGATTTTACATTCACATTGAACCGGAAGGTGGATGGGGTTCGTTTATCGGTGGCGGCTATTGGATGCCTGAAGCTCCTACGTTGAAAAAACTTCGGCAGGAAGTGGAGTTTAACCATGAGGAGTTCTTTAAAATTCTGAAGGATAAAAATTTTAAAAAGCACTTTAAGGAAATGGAAGTACATAAACTTACCCGTGTGCCGAAAGGAATGGATCCGGAGCACCCTGCTGCTGAGTACCTGAAGTATACCAGTTTCCTGGTTACAGAGGAACTCACGGCTACCGATATTAAATCTCCTGACTTGATTAAAAAATGCGTGTCGGCTTATAAAGCAATGCTGCCGTTCCTTGATTTTCTGAATAGGGTGCATCATTGATGAATTGATTCAAGTGTATTGTAGATTCACTGCTGTTTTCGGCGTAAGTCAGCAATAACAATTACTACAAAATAGACTCTGCCATTGAATGAAAAATAAAAAGCTCCGGATATACACCCGGAGCTTTTTTTATTGTTTTATCAGTGAATTAAGCGAGCAACAACAATTGCTTTGCTTTTTTCTCACCTGCTTTACCGTTACCGGCTTTGGCAGGTTTTGCAGCAACCTTCACGGCAGCTTTAGCAGAAGCTTTGGAAGGCTTAGCTGTTTTACCGGCAGAAGAAGATGTTCCGCTCAATCCGAAGGCCTTCTTGGTAGCTTCTACCGCGTTCAGGCGCTCCCAAGGGAACAATACTACTTTCACTTTTTTCTCTGATTTCTTTCCTTTATTGAACACCTTCACTACCTCTTTCGACTCGCGGCCCATATGTCCGTAAGCAGCAGTTTCACGGTAGATCGGTGTGCGCAAAGCAAAACGCTTCTCGATGAAGTATGGACGCATATCGAAATCCGCCATCTTCTCAATCATACGGGCAATTTGTCCGTCAGTCATTGGCACTTTCGCAGTACCATAAGTATTCACATACAAACCAACCGGCTTCGCAACTCCGATAGCATAAGCTACCTGCACGAGTGCCTCATCACATACGCCGGCAGCAACAAGGTGCTTCGCGATATGACGTGCCGCGTAAGCAGCAGAACGGTCAACTTTAGATGGATCTTTACCTGAGAATGCACCACCACCGTGAGCACCTTTACCACCGTAAGTATCTACGATGATTTTACGTCCGGTAAGTCCGGTATCTCCATGTGGTCCGCCGATAACAAACTTACCGGTAGGATTCACGTGATAGCTGATTTTATTGTTGAAGAGCGCCTGTACGCGTTTAGGCAACTTCTTCATGATACGTGGAATAAGAATGCTCTTTACATCCTTTGTAATCTGATCGAGCATCTTCTTCTCGGCACCGAAATCATCGTGCTGCGTAGAAATTACGATGGTATCAATACGGATCGGACGATGATCGTCACTGTATTCAATCGTCACCTGACTTTTAGCATCAGGACGAAGATATTTCATTACTTTTTTCTCACGACGGATAGCAGCGAGTTCGCGGAGTAACAAATGCGCCAACTCCAATGGAAGTGGCATATAGTTGTCAGTCTCACGGCTTGCATATCCGAACATCATACCCTGATCGCCGGCACCCTGCTCTTCAGGCTTTCTGCGTTCAACACCCTGGTTGATATCCGGTGATTGTTCGTGAATAGCCGAGAGAATACCACATGAATTGGCTTCAAACATGTACTCGCTCTTGGTGTAACCGATATCACGGATTACTTCGCGGGCGATGTCCTGAACATCCAGGTACGCATCGGATTTCACTTCTCCGGCAAGTACAACCTGTCCGGTAGTAACCAGTGTTTCACAGGCTACCTTCGACGAAGGATCGTACGCTAAGAAGTAATCAATAAGTGCATCGGAAATCTGATCCGCCACCTTATCCGGATGGCCTTCAGATACTGACTCTGAGGTGAAGAGATATGACATTTTATGGGGATTGAATTAAATTAAAACTTTATTTCGGGGGTCAAATATAAAGATTGAGATGGTGCTCCCGTGATTTATTTTTCAACGGTAAGTTGTCGGAAAACAGACTCCAGATTATTCTCCTGTTTCTGCATGGTGATCACAGCTAATTGATGATCCACTGCAAATCGGAAAATCTCCTGTCGGCTATCGGCTCCTCCTAAACTTTCCAGCAACCACACATTATCTCTCTGTCGTTGTGCACTTTTCACTCCGGGAATCTGCTCCAACAATGTTCCGCTTACGGGTTTGTCAAATTCAACCAGCACGGTATTGCGGTCGGCTGACTGGCCCCTGAGAACACTCGTTGTATCATTAGCAACAATCTTCCCTTTGTTAATAATTATCACCCTATCGCAGATGGCTTCCACCTCCTGCATAATATGGGTAGACAGTATTACGGTCTTTTCGCGTCCAATGTTTCGAATAAGTTGCCTTATTTCAACCAATTGGTTCGGATCAAGCCCTGTTGTGGGTTCATCCAGAATCAAAACACCGGGATTGTGAATCATTGATTGGGCAAGCCCCACCCGCTGCCGGTACCCTTTCGATAAAGAGCCGATTTTTTTATGTTGTTCAGGGCCGAGTCCGGTAATCTCAATCATACGGTCCGCTTGCTTCTGTGCTTCGGCCGGAGAGAGCTGTATGCCGCCAATGAATCGTAAAAACTCCTTGACATACATATCCAGATAGAGTGGATTATGCTCGGGAAGATACCCTACCCGCTTGCGGACTTCTACCGGCTGCTCCCTTACATCGAAGCCATCTACCGATACCATCCCCTCTGTTTGAGGAAGGAAGCAGGAAATAATTTTCATCATTGTAGACTTCCCCGCTCCGTTCGGACCCAGAAAACCGACTACTTGTCCGGGATCTACCTGAAACGACACCTGATCGAGCGCCTTTTGCGGCCCGTACAGTTTTGTTACTGATTGCACCAATATTGACATGGAATGCAAAGGTAATAGTTCAAACTGATGCCGGCTGCCGTATACTCGCATATATTTGCCCTGTGAAAGGAAGAGTCCTCAAATCAACCGGCACCTGGCTGCAGGTGGAATCCGAAAACGGTGCATTGATCGCCTGCAGGGTGCGGGGAAACATGCGTCTGCGTGGAATCGACAGCACCAATCCGATGGCCGTTGGTGATCTCATCCACTTTGAACTGGAAGATGATGGCACCGGTGTAATCAGCGATTTCGAGCCGAGGAAAAACTATATTATCCGTAAGTCCGTCAATCTTTCTAAACAAACGCAAATTCTTGCAGCGAACATCGATATGTTATGGCTGGTGGTGACGCCGGCTCTCCCGAAAACATCTACCGGTTTTATCGATCGCTTCATTGCCGCAGCCGAGTCGTTCCGCATCCCCTCCGCCCTGATCCTCAACAAATCTGATCTTTTTACAGGAGAACTGGAGGCGGTCCAACAGGAGATAATAGATATCTATGAACCATTGGGTTATCCTTGTTATAAAGTAAGTGCCCTCCAGGGAGATGGACTTGATGAGCTAAAAGCTGCATTCAAAGGGAAAGTCAACCTCCTCTCCGGACATTCCGGCGTAGGGAAATCAAGTCTGATCAATGCCCTCGCCCCGGGACTCAATCTGAAAACAGGCGATATCTCCCGCCAACATCTCAAAGGCAAACACACCACCACCTTTGCAGAGATGCATCAGTTACCATTTGGTGCTTACCTGATCGATACTCCCGGAATACGTGAATTTGTGAATATCGATTTTAAACCGGCAGAAATCGGACATTACTTTGTAGAGATCCGCGTACGAATGCAGGACTGTAAATTCAACAACTGCCTGCACGATACCGAAAAAGAATGCGCTGTGAAAAAAGCAGTAGAAGCAGGAGAAATTCATCGCGAGCGATATTACAATTATATCAGCATGCTCCGAAACGAAGACATCTACAAATAACCACTGAAAACAGCTAAGCACACATGAGAGTTGTTATTCAACGTACCACTTCGTCGTCGGTACTGATTAATCAAACTGAACTTCGGAAATGCGGAGCAGGAATGATGATCTTATTAGGCATTGAACACGATGATACGCAGGAAGACATTATCTGGCTGAAACAAAAAATAGCGCGCCTGCGAATCTTTGCAGACGAAGAAGGGGTGATGAATAAATCCATTCTTGAATCCGGCGGAGAAATATTACTCATCAGCCAGTTCACTTTACACGCCTCAACAAAAAAAGGCAATCGCCCCTCCTATATCCGCGCTGCACGACCGGAGTTAGCCATTCCTCTCTACAATCAGTTCATCAATGCACTGCAGACTGAAACCGGGAAGGCCCCAGTGACGGGAGAATTTGGAGCAGACATGCAAGTCTCCCTGGTAAACGACGGACCCGTAACTATCATCATCGACTCCAAAGCGAAGGAATAAAACTCCCATGGACTTCCACCTATCGAAAAAATAAAACATGGAAATAAAGCAGGCACAACAACAGGTTGACGAATGGATTAAAACATATGGAGTGCGCTACTTCAGTGAACTCACCAATATGGCACTGTTAACTGAAGAAGTAGGTGAATTGGCAAGAATAGTCGCCAGGAAGTACGGAGAACAATCCTTCAAAGCCGGCGAAGATGACACCCGATTGGCGGATGAAATGGCGGATGTTTTATTTGTCCTCATCTGCATGGCCAACCAAACCGGTGTAGATCTCGAAACCGCGCTGAAAAACAATCTCGACAAAAAGACAAACCGCGATAAAACACGACATAAAGACAACGAAAAACTGAGGTAAAGGTCTGTTTGTTAATTACTTTTACGTTAAGGAATGCTTCACTCCTATCAATAACGTATCTTTGCAGCGGACCATCTATTCCCCGAATGATTGCTGACATACTTCTGACTGCCCTGCTTGTTTTCCTCAATGGTTTTTTCGTAGCTGCAGAGTTTGCTATCGTTAAAGTTCGCCAATCGCAGATTGAGTTAAAAGCGAATCAGGGAAATGCCGTAGCCCGTACTTCACAGCATATCCTAAATAATATGGATGGGTACCTCAGTGCCTGTCAGCTAGGAATTACCCTGGCAAGTCTGGCTTTGGGTTGGATCGGTGAACCGGTTGTAGCCAAAATGGTTCGCAGCTTTACCGAGTTCTTCCAGTGGACAGTCGCGGAGGATAGCCTTCATCAGATATCGATTGTTATTGCGTTCGGATTAATCACCGTTCTGCATATCGTACTTGGTGAACAGGTTCCAAAAACTGCAGCTATTCGTCACCCATTACGTTACACGATGATTGTGGCTGTCCCATTGCGGATTTTTTATGTAGTCTTCTCCCCATTTATCTGGGTACTGAACGGACTCTCCACCACAATACTTCGCGTATTCGGACTGAAGGGTTCTGAACACTCCGACATTCATAGCGAAGAAGAGATCAGAATGCTTCTCACGGAATCGGAAGAAGGTGGTGCCATTAAACCATCGGAACATGAGTTGATTCAAAACGTATTTGAATTCGACGACCGTGTTGTAAGGCAAATTTTAATTCCACGCACAAAAATTTCTGCTATTGATGTTGAATCTACCCGTGAAGAGGTGGTGCAGAAAGTAATTGATGAAGGTTATTCACGGATGCCCGTTTATCAGGATTCACTCGATAATGTTATCGGAGTAATTTACACCAAGGACCTGATCAAAGCACTGCATGAAAAGAACTTCAAAGGTGTAAATGATCTGATTCGCCCTGCATATTTTGTTCCTCTCAACAAACGCATTAACGACTTACTACGCGAGTTTCAAACGCAGCATATCCAGATGGCCATTGTCACCAATGAATTTGGCGGCACTGCCGGTATCGTGACCATGGAAGATATCATCGAAGAGCTGGTAGGTGAAATTCAGGATGAATACGATGATGAAAAGCCACCGGTAGAAAAGAAAAGTGAGACGGAATTTATCGTCAATGCCATGGCTTCTATTGGGGACGTTAACGATTTACTGCCGATTACTTTACCTGAGAGTCCAAGTTATGATACCGTATCCGGATTGCTGAACAATATCTACGGACGTATTCCGGCAGTGAATGAGAAGAAAGAATTCGGAGGATATGAATTTATGATTGTCAAACGTTTTAAGCACAGTGTTGACAGCGTAAAGATGACCGTTTTAAATCCGGAGCAGGTCAACGAAGAAGAATAACACAACCCCTGCTATCATTAATTTCAGCAGAACTGAATTGTAGTTTTCATTAAATGCTTTTTGCTTTTATTGAACACCACCATATTCTTCGTAGTGCAATCTACGTTTATCCGTGTTCCATACCTGAGGGAACGCAGATGAGGCGGATTTAGCTGATTTTCGCAGATTTATTTTGTGGAAATGGCACGCTATTATTAGTCGAATTTAATCCGCGCATTCCGCTAATAAACATATGGTACTTAAGATGGAGTTAGTTGAAGCGGAACATCACAATCTGTGTTCATCCGTGTTCCTATTTCCGATTAAAAAATCCGCGAAAACCCGTTTAATCCGTTTCATCCGTGTTCCCCCATTCCAGGTTTAAAACAGACTCTACAACTTTTATCTCGAGCAAACAGCTGTCGCACTTTGTCCATCGGTAGAATATGCCAGATTTATTTTTTCATTTCCACCGGTACTCGAATAGGTGCCTGAACCCTGCACCACAATATTGGTCACTCCTATTTGCTGATTTGGAATCACAATTGAATTACCTGTAGATAATCCGAGAGCAACTGCGGTATTTCCGTAATTTGAAAAGTTCGACAATCGCATGGAATCACTTTCACCGTAAGAAGTAATGTAAATTTTAAAGGTCATACTATTTGTTCCGATGGTCTCGGTACAATTCCATTCCCCTAAAAACTTCTCCCGGTCGTCGATTGTCGGATCAGCAGCGTCATCTTCAGCACAGGAAGCGAAGAGCATTAAGGCAGGAAGGCAATAAAGCAGGATTTTTTTCATGATTACAGGCGAAACTATACAGCATCTCTCCAAAAAGCAAACCAAATATTAACAAACGGCAATTTTTCTTTTAAAAAAATTTCGTCCGGCCATTCCCTTCCCTTACTAACTTTGCAAAAAACAAGGGAATGAAGCAATACCACGATCTACTCCGCCATGTACTCGAAAACGGTGTTAAAAAGGAAGACCGCACCGGTACAGGTACGATCAGTGTTTTTGGCCATCAGCTACGTTGCAACCTTTCGGAAGGATTTCCCCTCCTTACCACCAAAAAACTGCATACCCGCTCCATATTCCATGAACTTCTTTGGTTCTTAAAGGGTGATACCAATATCAAATACCTGAAGGATAACGGAGTAACGATCTGGGATGAATGGGCAGATGCGAATGGAAACCTCGGACCCGTTTACGGAAAACAATGGCGATCATGGCCGACACCTGACGGAAAACAAGTGGATCAGATCACGCAGGTAATTGACCAGATCCGGAAAAACCCTGATTCCCGCCGTTTATTGGTAAGTGCCTGGAATGTAGGAGAAATCCCTCAGATGGCGCTTCCTCCTTGCCATATCTTGTTTCAGTTTTATGTGGCAGATGGAAAACTGAGTTGCCAGCTTTATCAACGCAGTGCTGATCTCTTTTTAGGAGTGCCATTTAATATTGCCTCTTACGCCTTGCTGACACATATGGTAGCCCAGGTTTGCGGGTTGAAGGTCGGAGACTTCGTACATACTTTCGGAGATGTGCATATCTACAGCAACCATCTGGAACAAGTAGAACTCCAGCTGAGCCGTGAACCACGACCATTGCCTACTCTGCAGTTAAACCCATTGGTGAAAGAGCTACTCGATTTCACCTACGACGATATTGCGGTGATCAATTATGATCCATGGCCTGCCATCAAGGCTCCGGTTGCCATCTGATACACCTAAACTTCCTTTCTTAATTCTCAGATTATCGTGTAAATGTCAGGCATTTGTCATGGCCGCGACGCTCGTATGAATCAGCTTTGTTTTCCCCGATACATTCCCACGATTTATCTACTTTTCTTAATATTATTTTAACATTGGCATTAAACCTCTTACTTTCGAAGTTCTCAAACAATTACCAATCGGAAAACCTACCCCAATGCAACTAAAAAGAATTCTCAAAGGTTGCGCCCTGTTGTCGATCCTCCTTGGCGGCAGTGTAAACGCGCAAAACCTTCCCTATGAGTACTCCATTTCAACTGACGGGCGTCAGATGATTTTGGGTACTAAAGCACATACCGGACTCTTTGACCAAACCCAGGTCCGACGTATTGACCTCACCTTTCCCTCAGCCAACTTCTACACCCAGCTCACGAGCAACTACGCAACAAAAACTTATATCCCGGCAACATTAACCATCGATGGGGTTTCCTGGGACAGTGTTGGAGTGCGATTCAGAGGAAACACTTCATACCAGCAAACCGGTGCGTCGCAGAAAAAATCATTCAAAATTGAACTCGACAACTGGATCAGCGGAAGTGATTATGACGGATACAGCACCATCAAACTGAACAATGCTGCCGGTGATGCATCCATGATGCGCGAAGTATTTTATACTACAGCTATCCGTAAACATATTCCAACCGCGAAATCGAGCTTTGTTAAATTATATCTGAATGGCTCTAACTGGGGACTCTACACCAATGTTCAGCAGATGAACAAAGATTTTCTGGAAGAGTGGTTCTTCAGTAATGATGGCATCTGGTGGAGAGCTGATCGTCCAACAACAGGCGGAGGTCCCGGTGGCGGCGGTGGCTGGGGAGATGGAACAGCTGCATTGAATTTTTTAACATCCGACACAGCAGATTACCAGCAATACTACACGCTTAAAGAATCGACACGCACCCAACCATGGGATTATCTGGTAACTGTTTGTGATAAATTAGAAAACACACCACTTGCTGCACTTGAAGACACACTTTTAAACTATATGGATCTCGATCGTACATTATGGTATCTCGCATCCGAGATTGCATGGACAGACGACGACAGTTATGTCTACAAAGGCAAAATGGATTACTATGTTCACCTGGAAGAAGAAACAGGACTCGTTGTTCCAATGGAATATGATGGTAACAGTGCTCTTGAAACCGGACCTGCTACTTCCTGGGGCGTATTTTACAATGCTACCAATGCCAACTATCCACTCCTGAATCGCCTGCTGAATGTTCCAACATTACGTCAGCGTTACCTCGCTCATATGCGCACAATCATTGCCGAAGAATTTGACACCAGCATCACCAACGCCACGTTTGCATCATTCAGAGCATTGGTAGATACTGTAGTGACAAATGATCCGAAGAAGATGTATACCGTGACCCAGTACAACAATGAAGTGCAAGTATTAAAGAACTTCATCAATACCAGAAAAAACTACATTAATTCGAATGCCGAAATTCAACAGGTAGCCCCTGTAATTACTGACGCTCCCTTCTTTGTAACAGGAGTACAATATCAGCAACCTGCAGCCGGACAAACAGTACAGGTACGTTCAACCATTTCCTCCACAGCAGGAATTGATAATGTGCAGTTATACTACTCCCCAACTATTGTAGGTAGATTTTATAAAACTGAAATGTTTGACGATGGCGCGCACGATGATGGTGGTGCCGGCGATGGAGTATTCGGAGGAACAATTCCTGCGTATGGAGCCGGAACCTGGGTTCGTTACTATGTACAGGCTGCATCTGCAAACACAGCAAAAAGTGTGAGTTATCTTCCTGTAGGTGCTGAGCACAATGTCTTCATTTATACCGTTGCTCCACTTGCATCTGCAGACACATCGTTAGTGATTAACGAAGTAATGGCTTCCAATGTAAGTACAGCAGCAGATAACTTTGGTGAATACGATGACTGGATTGAATTATACAACAAATCAAACTTACCAATTGATATCAGCGGATATTATCTGACTGATAATCCTATCAACCTCGATAAATTTGAAATTCCTGCGGGCACAATTATTCAACCGAATGATTATTTGATTGTTTGGGCAGATGAAGACAGCAGTCAGGGACCGTATCATGCCAACTTCAAATTATCAGCAACCGCAGAGCTATTGATGTTACTTGACCCATCACAAAATGTTGTTGATTCGGTTTCATGGACAGGCCAGCTTGCTGATCAGGGATACGCACGTGTTCCAAACGGAACCGGAAACTTCGTCATACAAGGACCAACCTTCTCTGCCAATAACAATTCAGTTGGTATCAATGAAATTTCAAATGAAACTCCCGCGCAGATCTCTCTGTATCCAAACCCGGCAACTGACCTGGTGCAGATTCAATTGCTGGATGATTCACACCGCGACCTGGAAATCTACAATGCCTTCGGACAACAAATTGAACGCAAAGGGTACACTTCATTCTATAGCATCAGTACATCTGATTGGGCAGCCGGAGTGTATTATGTTCGTTGTGGAGAAAGCGTAAAGAAATTGGTAATTCGCCACTAAGCCATTACACAGAAATATTAAAAAAGGGTCTGATATTCCATCAGGCCCTTTTTTTATAAATATAGCTCCAAACAATTCAACGGATTCAAATGAAATATCCTACAAGTAAATACAATTCAGGTTATGATCACACAGTCAACATCATTCCATTAAAATCAAAGGTATATGTCTGAACAGATTTACTAATCAAAAGTGCGTACGATCTTCTCCTGTGATTGAAACAGCGGAAAGAATGGCAGAGTAGAAACAACGAAGCACTATGGTTACACGGATTCTCCGATAGAAAGAAAAACGTTATCAGTCTTTGAACTTATAGATATAGCCAACTCCAAAATTCATCCTGCGCGTATCAACCAGGTCCTGATACATCACAAAAAAATCAAGGAAATGTTGCTTATTCAACTTCGACTCCATCCCCAGAACGAAGCGGCGCTGATCAAAGTCTGCCACACCTGCCCGTAACGTTTCAAACTGCTCTACCGAAAATGAAAACTCCTGCTTAAAAAACTTCTTCTTAACAGTCAATTTCTGACGCAGCACCATCTCACTCAAACTTACAATTCCCTCTGCATTACCGGGTTCATCTTCACGACCCGCGCGAAAACGTAATGCAAAATCGTACTTTTTAATCTTCATACTTCCAATTGCATCCAGCATCAGCCGATGAGAAGATTCACGTACACCTAATCCGCGATTTGATGTAATGTACCGGTAATGAAGAACTGTAGAGAAATTATCCGACCACTTACGCTGAATGCCCAGGTTCGGAAAATAACGCACTGCCATTAACGGATCAATATTCCACCGCGACTCCAGCGTCAATTCCGCACGTGTTTTAGGAATAATTTTCTTCTGCAATTGCACGGAAGTCCACACCTGATTCTCCCAACGCACCTGCGCAAAAGAAGAACCCGACAACAGCAATAATAATGCTGCTACCCGCAATCGACGCAATGACAAACAGCTAAACATTAGTAATAGTAGATTTTCAGTTCGGCACAATCTTTCAGGAAATCAATATGCACCACTGAAACTTTATGAATTTTTAATCCGGTACGGTTCATCAGATCCTGGCGCAACTCCTCCACTTTATCTTCTCTCACCAGCTCAATTTTTTCATAGAGGATCGTTTGTGTTTTCTCATTCTTCACCAGCTTACCTCCATCCAGAATCCAGGCAACCAGCATTAGAATACCATTCAGGATAAATGACTCAAAATAAGTTCCCTTTACTGTAGAGTTTATCAAGCCCATCGCAATAAACAACAAAAGATAGGTCATGTCCTTCTCAGAAATATTCTCTGTACGGTAGCGAAGGAGCGAAAACACAGCAAACAAACCGAAGGCCGCACCAAATGACATCTCCACCTTACTCAACAAATACGTGATGATATAAATGATCACGTTGAACATAAAAAAGGTAAACAGATGATCCCGCTTCTTATAGTTCGGCAGATAGATCGCAAATACGATGATACTTACAGCGACCACATCGACCAGTAATCGCATGAAGAATTTTTCTCCGAGTTTATCAAATAATTCTAATTCCATTTAGGCTCTTGATTGTATTTGGTGAATGGTGAGTTGTTGACGTTTAAATAAATTATGTTTTAATTCCGGACGCAGCAAACTGAGTCCGAGGCAATACTTTGAAATTGAAAATGGAGCAACATGATGACTTTTGATTATCTTAATAAATGCCGATGGTGCTTTACTTCCCTGTTTCACTTCCGCCACAATCAGATTACCGAATGATTTGGAAGTATGTTCATTCGCGAATGTCAGATTCAGATCGAGAGTCATACGTTCAGGTGGGTCAAGACTAACAAGGGTAATCCGCTGAAAGGTTATTCGGGTAGCAAACTTCCATTCCTGCTCCTGCTGACCGGTCACCTCACGAAAAAACTGCAATTGTTCTGCTGTAAGAGCCTCACCGAATGCTGTTGTTTTCTTTCTGGACTTTACCGTACGACCTGTATTGGTCTTCCGTTTCATCTCCATATAATTAATTGACGAACTGCCATACCGGCGAAGACGCAGCTTATATCTGCTCCCTCTCTGATTATGATGCGCCAGGTACATACCAAACTGAGGATCGTCAAAATACAACGTGTCATATGGATGCTCCCGGCAATCGTCGATGGTAAGAATACGATAGGACTGTTGAAGTTCCGGCAACAACACAGGCAACAGCGACTGATGGAAAACGAACTTCGTATCGATCCGGTTGGTTAATGCCACCGTATCCATCTCCGCCAATCCAATCGGACCAAAACCTTCCAGCAAGTGTTGCATACCCTGCTTAGTTCAGTTTTATAATGGTAATATCGTCCAGGCTCACTTCCGATTTATTTTTGGAAATTTTCGCATCAAGAATAATCGGAATCTTTTCGCCAAAAGTGGTCAGATTGGTATCTTCTGAATAAACAAACACACGGTAATTCCCCTTATTCAGAAACTGGAACTTATAACTTCCATCGAAGCTGGTACGGGTACGATCATCAAACGTATCATCCTCATCGCCGTAAATAATATAAATATCCTCATCCGATGCCTCCCGTTCAGTATAAAGAATTGGGAACGCTGTATACTCACGCACCCTCACCTTTCCTTTGATCACAGAGTTCCCGCCTTCCCCTTCCTCCTTTTCACAAGAAGTAAAAGCCAGAACAGCCAGAAGCATTACACATAGTTTTTTCATTGTCTGCATTTTTCAAGGATACGATTTTACAAAAAATTAACGTATCCTTTATAATAACCTAACGCAAAAGAAAGGTTTTCCGGGGTACGGGGAAAGTCCAAAGACCTCGTAATACGTAGATTTCACCTCGGTTGACAATTAAAATACATAATTTCACACACTGAATCCTGAATATACCATGGTGCTCTCTCTCATTGCGGCTGTCGATAAAAAACTTGGAATTGGCAAGGACAACAAACTATTATGGCATCTGCCGGCTGACTTACAGTACTTTAAACGAGTCACTTCCGGAAGCACTGTCATCATGGGCCGAAAAACCTATGAGTCTATCGGACGCGCCTTGCCAAACCGAAGAAACATAGTACTTACACGCACGGAAGATTACAATGCACCCGGCTGTGAAGTAATGGAAGAGCTTTTTGATGCCATTAAATCCTGCTCCAAAGAAGGCGAAGTGTTTATCATCGGAGGTGCAGAAATTTATCGCCAGGCCATTCAGGTAGCCGATAAAATTTATCTCACAAGGGTTGATGTAGAAACTGATGCCGATACTTTTTTCCCGGATTTCAGCTTGAGTGCCTGGAAACTCATCCATCTGCTAAAGCACAAAGCCGACGAGAAGAACAAATACGACTATTCCTTCTCTATTTACCAGCGGGTAGCTTAAAAATCTCTCTGGATTTATTCTCTTCAGGCAACCCGAAGTTGTTTGATATTGGACTTATTCAGTTTTTCGGTAGCGTAATCCAGCGTAACAGTAAATTCTTTTTGGTTTTTACCGCTTGGCACGTCAAACATCGCATCCAGCATAATCGCCTCACAGATACTGCGCAAGCCTCGGGCACCCAACTTAAACTCCACTGCCTTCTCCACTATAAAATCAAGGGCATCATCAGAGAAGTTCAACTTGATACTCTCCATTTCGAATAACTTCTGATACTGGCGCACCAATGCATTTTTCGGTTCCGACAGAATTCTACGCAAAGCAGATTTATCGAGCGGTGACAAGTGCGTGATCACAGGTAAACGGCCAATCAGTTCCGGAATAAGACCAAATGATTTCAGATCCACCGGACTCACATACTGCACCACGTTTTCATGATCCACTTCCTGCTCCATCTTCTGCGCATAGCCAATTGCATTGGTCTGCAAACGACGGTTGATGATTTTATCGATACCATCAAAAGCACCACCACAAATAAAAAGAATATTCTGTGTATTCAGCGCAATCAGTTTTTGCTCCGGGTGCTTACGTCCACCTTGCGGCGGAACATTCACCACAGAACTCTCCAGCATCTTTAAAAGACCCTGCTGCACTCCTTCGCCGGAAACATCACGTGTGATAGAAGGATTATCACCTTTGCGGGCAATCTTATCCATCTCATCAATAAAAACGATTCCTCTCTCTGCGGCCGCCACATCGTAATCGGCGTTTTGCAAGAGACGAGCCAGCACATGCTCCACATCTTCCCCAACATAACCTGCTTCGGTCAGTACGGTAGCATCCGCAATACAAAACGGCACTTTCAATAACTTAGCAATAGTACGCGCCAACAAGGTTTTTCCGGTCCCTGTTTCGCCCACCATAATAATATTCGACTTCTCCAGTTCCACATCCTCCTTCGAGAGTTTGCTTTTATGGATCAAACGCTTGTAATGGTTATAGACCGCAACAGAAAGCACTTTCTTCGCATGCTCCTGACCGATCACATACTCATCCAGAAACTTCTTTATCTCTGCCGGTTTCGGTAATGTTAAAGGAGAGCCGATTGTAGATTTCAGTTTCTGATCCTGCTCCTCGGAGATGATATTCTGCGCCTGTGACACACATTGATCACAGATATGGCCGTTAATACCGGCAATCAGTACGTTTGCCTGGCTTTTATCACGCCCGCAAAAGGAACAAACTATATCCTGTTTCTGCTTCAAGGTTCTGTATCTATAAGGATGAAACCGGTACACCTTCCGATGCACCGGTTTCAAAGTTCTGAATTATTTTAAAATTATTTAGTACCTCTTACTTTAAAGAGCACTTCGTCAATCATACCATATTCCTTGGCTTCATTGGCGGTCATCCAGTAATCGCGGTCAGAATCTTTCCAAACCTGCTCATAATCTTTACCACTGTGCTGGGAGATGATTTCATACAACTCCTTCTTCAGTTTCTGGATTTCACGCGCTGTAATTTCGATATCGGAAGCCTGTCCTTCAGCACCGCCCATTGGCTGGTGAATCATTACACGGCTATGCTTTAAAGCACTACGTTTTCCGCTGGCTCCGGCACAAAGTAACACAGCAGCCATAGAAGCAGCCATACCGGTACAAACGATACCTACATCCGGCTGAATCCACTGCATGGTATCATAGATTCCGAGGCCGGCATACACTGAACCACCCGGACTATTGATATAAATAGTGATATCACGCTTCGCATCTGAAGATTCCAGGAAGAGCAACTGGGCCTGAATGATATTAGCCACATAATCGTTGATTCCCACTCCCAGGAAGATAATACGATCCATCATCAAACGTGAAAACACGTCCATTTGCGCCACATTTAACTGACGCTCCTCGATGATAGTTGGAGAAATATAATCGGCGTGAACAGAACTGATGTACTGATCAACTCCGAGGCTACTCATACCGCGATGTTTCACGGCATACTTGGTAAATTCTTTGCGGAAGTCCATACGTTTTTTTTGTTTGGGTGCTTAATGGTGATGTTGCATATGACGGCTCATGATATCCACGAATTCGTCATGACTCACTTTTTTTACGTCCTTGGTGACCATTTGGTTCAGGTATTCGAAAACTTTTCTGCCGCTCAGGTTCTCCACCACCCGCTGAACCGATTCCGGGTTCTTCAGATAACGATCTGTTAACTCCTTTAGTTTCTCCTCATCAAGCATATGAGCCTGACCATAACGCATATACTGGTCCATAATCATAGCCCGCGCATAGCTCTCAATCTCCTCTTTGCTGATCTGCATATTCTGATCTGCATAGATTTTATTTTCGATCAGTCTCCACTTCAGATCGCGTGCATACTGATGATATTCCTTCGCCAACTGCTCGTCGGTGATTTTTTCGTTACTGAATTTCAACCAACGCTTCAGAAACTCATCCGGCAAACTCAGGTTGGTATCCTTTAACATTACATCTTCAATTTCATGTTTCAGCGAATGCTCTGACTCATATGTATAACCCTGAGCAATCTCTGCGCGGATTTTCTCACGGAAACTTGCCAGATCCGTTACAGCACCTTCACCGTACACCTGATCAAAGAGAGCCTGGTTGAATTCAGCCTTCTCTACCTTATTAATACGTTCGAGGGTAAAACGGAAATCTTTATTGTAATCCTGCACATTGCCTTCCTTAATACCCAGGAGGTATTTCACTTCATCTTCCGCACGAATACTCGCCACCGGATTGAACACAACCACGTCGCCGTTTTTAATTCCAACGAATTTATTTCTTGCAGCTTCATCGCTTACTTTAGAGATCATCATGAAAGCCTGATTGCTCAAGCCATTTTCCACCTCTGCCCCTGCAGCATCAATTTCACGGAAGGTACCATATACAGAACAATCTGCATCTGTTACTTCCGGACTTGTATAATTCCCAAAGCGACGTGCCAGTTTATCGATTTCCTCATCGATCATTTTTTCATCTACCTGGATATCATAAGCTGTAAAAGTATGAGAAGGAGGCAGAGTGAGATTCACCTGAGGAGCCAATGCCATATCAAAAGCGAACTCAAAATCAGCCGGCTGATCCCAGTTCATATCAAAGTCATTATCCGGTTTCGGCATTGGATTTCCCAAAACCTGCAACTGATTTTCGGAGATAAACTTATCCACTGAATCAGCAACAATCCGATTCAGCTCATCCACCAGCACCGACTTTCCGTACATTTTACGAACCAGACTTTCCGGCACATGACCCGGACGAAAACCCGGCATTGAAACTTTCTTTTTATACTTGCGGATCGCGCTATCCACCTGCGGTTTGTAATCATCCGGGGATAACTTCACTTTCAACACTGCATTCAGCGCGTCAATGTTCTCTTGAACGATATTCATATTAATGGAATGGTATTTTGTATCTAAATGATTCGGATAGAACAAAGAGTAGAAACGGGCACGATGATTCCGGATCTGATCTATCCGTTAATGACCAGTCCCGGTTTGCTTTCCGGGAAGGTTGTAATTAAGTGATCCCGAACTATACATCCGGGATCACCAATTAACTTCTTGTGCGCATGGAGGGACTTCCCTCGGCTCGCTCGGGATAAACTTCTCCCCCCTCCATTCTTGTGCGCATGGAGGGACTTCCCTCGACTCGCTCGGGATAAACTTCTCCTCCCTCCATTCTTGTGCGCATGGAGGGACTCGAACCCCCACGCCTTTCGGCACCAGATCCTAAGTCTGGCACGGCTACCAATTACGCCACATGCGCAAGAATAAATGATGTAAAAGAACTATGAATTCAACCAGACACTTGTGAATTCCATTTCCCGAATTGAATTAAACCGGATAGCGACAATCTGCCATTTTCCGGATCTGCTTCGAAACGGTCGGCAAAAATAGCAATCTTTTTTGGGAAAAACAGTGCCACGTATAGGATACTTTCTGATTTTTGCACCGTAGAATCAAGCAATTAAGAAAAAATGACATATAAAAGCCTCGACCCCAAAGAACTGAAGACCCAGGAAATACATGCTTACATGTTAGGCGCCATCGCTCCCCGACCTATTGCATTCGTCAGCAGCATCGACCGTGAAGGCCAGGTTAACCTGAGTCCATTCAGTTTTTTCAACGCATTTGGCTCGAACCCTCCTACTGTTATATTCAGTCCTGCGCTCAGAGGACGCGACGGACAGACAAAGCATACACTGGAAAACGTCAGGCAGATTGACGAGGTAGTCATAAACATTGTCAATTATGCCATGGTACAGCAAATGTCGCTGGCCAGTACCGAGTATCCCAAAGGAGTCAACGAATTTGTCAAGTCGGGATTCAACATGGAGCCATCCCTGCTCGTAAAGCCACCGCGCGTAAAAGAATCGCCTGCACAATTAGAATGCAAAGTCAAACAAATCATCCAAACCGGAGTAAAGGGCGGAGCAGCCAACCTGGTGGTCTGTGAAATTGTCATGATCCATATCAGCGAGGACGTCCTGAACGAAAAAGGCGGCATTGACCCGTTTAAAATAGATCAGGTTGCACGATTAGGGGGCGATTGGTACTCCAGAGCATCTAAAGGATTGTTCGAAGTCCCTAAGCCATTAACGACACTTGGAATCGGAGTAGATGAAATTCCGGCCGAAATCAGATTCAGTAAAATTCTTTCCGGGAACGATCTCGGACTACTCGGAAACACAGAAAAGTTCCCTTCCGAAGCTGAAATTTCTTCGTTCGCCAACAGAGAAGATGTCAAAAAACTCTTCCATGCACTACAGGGCGACACAGAGAATTTAACAATGGCAGTACATCTGGCAGCTCACCATCTACTCGAAAAAGGAGAGGTAAGTGAGGCGTGGATGCTACTACTTACACATCATAAGAAAAGTTGATTCCCCCTCTGAA
Source organism: Bacteroidia bacterium (assembly GCA_017995075.1). Classification (GTDB taxonomy): domain Bacteria; phylum Bacteroidota; class Bacteroidia; order AKYH767-A; family OLB10; genus JAJTFW01. The sequence goes on from JAGOJO010000021.1 coordinate 26,585, forward strand.
AACACATTATTTTATCTCGTAAAAAGCAGAAAGAAATTTCTGCTTTTTTATTTCCCTCTGAGCCCCCTCTGAAAATGTTGATTTCCCCCTCTGTGATTGTTAATAAATTTCAGGAGAGACAGTGGTTCCCTACGCTTAGCAGAGATAAATTAGCACCACTCAACATCATTAACATTTAACCACAATGGCAACTAAAAAAGCAAAACCTGCTAAGAAGGCTACTAAGAAAGCCGCTCCAAAGAAAGCCGCTAAAAAAGCTGCTCCAAAGAAAGCCGCTAAGAAAGCTGCTCCAAAGAAAGCCGCTAAGAAAGCTGCTCCTAAAAAAGCTGCTAAGAAAGCTGCTCCTAAAAAAGCTGCTAAGAAAGCTGCTCCTAAAAAAGCTGCTAAAGCCGCAAAAGCACCTAAAGCAAAAACAAAGCGTACACCTAACGCTGCTTTCATGAAAGCAATGACTCCAAGCGCTACGCTTGCTGCAGTTATTGGTAACGGTGCAGTACCACGTACTGAAGTAGTAAAGAAAATCTGGGGTTACATTAAAAAGAATGCCCTCCAGGACAAGAAAAACAAGCGCATGATCAATGCTGACGACAAGTTGAAAGCAGTTTTCGGCGGAAAAAGTCAGGTTTCAATGTTTGAAATGACTAAGCTTGTTAACAAGCACCTGTCTTAATTCTTGATTGAAGTTTAAAAAAAGAAGCCATCTCTGCGAGATGGCTTCTTTTTTTTGGACTTCTTCGATGCACGTAACGATGTAATCTTCGGTTTGCTAATCCTAGAACCGGATATAATAGCACACAAGACCGGGGAATTTTTCCTCCTGCAATTATCCGGAAAAGCTTTTCTGACTCAGACCTTAGTATCAAAAGCGTCGCGCAGACCATTGCCCAACAGTGTAAACGAAAGCACCATTAAGGCGATAGCACCGCCCGGAAATAATGCCAGCCAGGCAGCATCAACAACGATGTACGAATAATTTTCCTTGATCATCATACCCCAGCTGGGTGTAGGTGGTTGTGCACCCATTCCCAGGAAACTGAGTCCTGCTTCAAGTAATATCGCCGAGGCAAAATTGGAAGCTGCTATTACAATGACTGGACCCATAATATTCGGCAGAATATGTTTCATCATGATACGACCATTTTTATAACCCAGTGCCTTTCCAGCCTCCACGAACTGCAACTCCCGCAGTGAAAAAAATTGTCCGCGAACGAGGCGCGCTACTTCCACCCACATGGTTAATCCAACAGCGATAAACACCTGAATAAATCCCTTGCCGAGCGCCATGGTAATAGCAACCACTAATAGTAAAGTTGGAATAGACCAGATCACATTTATAAACCAGACGATAATCCGGTCGGTGGTTCCGCGAAAATATCCGGCCAGAGCACCAAGACTAATTCCGATCACTAATGATATAATCACAGCAATCAATCCTACCGACAACGAAATCCGGGTAGCTACAATCAAACGACTCAATAAATCGCGACCAAAACGATCTGTTCCCAGCCAGAATGTCCGCCGAACAACAACATCATTCCCCGAAAGCCGGGCATCTTCCCCCTTCAGCACCAGTTTATTCTCTACACCTTTTACAGTAGCATCGCCCACATATTCCTCGTAATAAATAGTATCGTTTACTCTTCTCCATGAAGCTACCGGAATAAGATTATGCCGAAGTGGTTTACCCGAGAATACGCGACTCAGGAAAGATGGTTGTTCGTTTTCCGGACGAGGAGTTTTCAGAAAATCGACCGAAGAACCGGGAGGAAGCAGACTAATTTGCAAACTCATTGCATTGCTGTCAGGACTATTATCCGGCACCAATACATAACAAAAAACGGCCAGCAACATCGCAGCAATAATCACATAAAAACCGAACATCGCACTTTTATGATGGCGTAGTTTATTCCAGGCCAACTGCCCGGGCGATAGCGTGATTTCTTCTGACAAACTCTTTCCTTTAGCGAGGTAAAGATAATAGCTAAATCATTTAAACAAGAAACCAAATCAACAGATAAGAAAGAGTAATGAAACAAGCTATGTTATTCTACAACATAAATAGAGACAAAACATCGATAATTAATCAGGGAACATCAATCTGAAAACAGAACTGACAAATACTCAAGCACAATAAACTAATGAAACCGGATTCTAATCCCCTATATATTTAAGAGCAAAGAAAGCCGGTTTAATTTTTGCAATTACAACTCGGCGAAAAATAAATATCCGTATCCGGCAACAGACTTCTGATATGATCCTGCTCTGCTTCTGAAAACAGAATACCTCTCAACTCCAGCACCTGCAGGTTATGGAGATACTTGATTTCATCAGGCAAACCCATCACTTCGTTGTCCCACATCTCAAGGGTTTGCAGCAACTCAAGGTTACCGATCTCCTTTGGCAACGTTTCAATCAGATTGCGGTTAAGTCCGAGATAAGTCAGATATCTGCATTCACCGATCGATGCCGGAATCTCCTTCAGCTTATTATAGCCTACATCCAGCACCTGCAAATTTTTAAACTCACCAATCCATGCCGGTAATTCCCGCAGTTGGTTACGGGATAATTTCAGCACCTGCAACTTTTTGAACTGACGAATCTGCTCCGGCACTTCCTTCCTCTTCTGACGGCTCAGATCAAGAATAAAAACAGAGTCCGGTTGCAACAAGCCATCACCAAAACTTCTGTACACCCTTTGCGATGCAAGAGAAGCAGAATCGAGCAATACCCTATCTGTATCTGCCGAATCCGCCACCTGGGCAAACAGGGACGAAGAACAACATATACTACCAAGAAAAAACACGAATACGATAGTGGCTCTGATCATTTGACGAATATACGGAGTACTCCCTCCTTTAAAACGGCTGAAAAAGTTATTTATTGAGAACCGTATGTAAATAACTCTGAAAGCGGCAGAAATCAGATCGAAGACAAGAGATGCAAACACTTCTCTACATCCAGTTGCATCTGTGAAATCAACTCCGCTGCAGAGTGAAATTTCAATTCCGGCCGGAGATAATGATGGAAATGCAGCGTCATTGAGCGGCCATAAATATCTTCATCAAACCCCAGAATATGCACTTCAATGGAACGGTTGCCATTATCAAAAGTCGGCCGATGCCCGATACTCAGCGCACCATTCAGGAACTGACCATCCAGCTCCACTTTCACTGCATAAATCCCATTTGCCGGCACCAGTTTATCCGGATCAACTACCTGCAGATTAGCCGTCGGGAAACCGAGAGTACGTCCCAGCTGCTGCCCCTTCACCACCCTACCGGTCAACATATACGGATAACCAAGCAACTGCGCCGCCACCTCCACCTCTCCATTCTTCAAAGCCTTGCGGATACGGGTAGAACTCACTGCGATTGCATCAATTTCCTGCTCCGGAATTTCCTCCACCTCAAAACCAAGAGAAGGTCCCATTTCACGTAGAGCCTTCATACTTCCCTTCCGCTGATGCCCAAACTGATGATCATAACCAATCACCAAGCGCTTCACCCCCAACTTATCAACCAGGATATTCCGCACAAAATCATCGTATTCCATCTTCGAAAAATCAACTGTAAACGGCTGAATAACAAGATGATCAACGCCAAAAGAAGCCATTCTGGAAGCCTTTTCCTCCAGGGAACTCAACATTTCGAGACCAGCCTCCTGACCGAAAATCACCTTTCGTGGATGCGGATGAAAAGTCATCAAAACCACCTCCCCGTTCAGTTCCCGGGCCAAATCACGCACCCTGTTCAGCAACATTTTATGGCCGATATGCACTCCGTCAAACGTCCCAACTGTAACGATAGGATATTGAGGCTTAATGTATTCGTCGAGATGCTTATAAATTTTCATAGAAATTTCCGGAACCCGTTCTTTCAACAGCCGGCACCATTCTGTTGATAAACTTTCCTGCCTGCAAAAATAAGATTTACTTCGCAGAGATCGGTTTTTTACCTATTTTTGCAGCCTTAAAATCAAATACCCCCGACATGAATACAGGTAAAATTGTTCAGGTAATTGGTCCGGTAATCGACGTTAGCTTTGAAGGCGAAGGTTCGGTACTGCCAAATATCCTTGAAGCTCTTGAAATCAATCGCCCGAACGGTCAGAAGATCATTTTGGAATGTCAGCAACACATCGGAGAAGACACAGTACGTGCCATCGCGATGGACTCAACCGACGGATTAGTTCGCGGAATGGAAGTACTTGCTACAGGAAGTCCTATTAAAATGCCAACGGGAGAAGCGATCAAAGGTCGTCTTTTCAATGTAGTGGGAGAAGCAATTGACGGTATCGGCCATGTGGACAATACAAACGGTATGTCTATTCACCGTGACGCTCCACGTTTTGAAGATCTTTCTACAGATGCGGAAGTACTTTTCACCGGTATCAAGGTAATCGACTTGCTCGAGCCATATTCCAAAGGAGGTAAAATTGGTCTGTTCGGTGGTGCCGGTGTAGGTAAAACCGTATTGATCATGGAGTTGATCAACAACATTGCAAAAGGATATGCAGGTCTCTCGGTATTTGCCGGTGTAGGTGAGCGTACTCGTGAGGGGAACGATCTTCTCCGTGAGATGATTGAATCAGGCGTAATCAAATACGGCGAAGAATTCAAGCACAGCATGGAAAAGGGCGACTGGGATCTGAGCAAAGTAGACATGAAAGAGTTGGCGCAGAGTCAGGCCACTCTCGTGTTTGGTCAGATGAACGAGCCTCCCGGAGCACGTGCCCGTGTTGCACTTTCAGGACTTAGCGTTGCTGAATATTTCCGTGATGGAGATGAGAAGTCAGGCGGTCGTGACATCCTGTTCTTCATTGACAATATCTTCCGTTTCACTCAGGCTGGTTCTGAGGTATCGGCACTTCTCGGACGTATGCCATCAGCGGTAGGATATCAGCCTACACTCGCTACGGAAATGGGTCTGATGCAAGAGCGTATCACTTCTACAAAGCGTGGATCTATCACTTCAGTACAGGCGGTTTACGTACCTGCTGATGACTTGACCGATCCTGCTCCTGCTACTACATTCAGTCACCTTGATGCTACAACCGTATTGAGTCGTAAGATTGCTGAGTTAGGTATTTATCCTGCGGTAGATCCATTGGATTCTACATCACGTATCCTTTCTCCTGCAGTTGTAGGTGAAGATCATTACAACACTGCGCAGGCTGTGAAAGAAATTCTCCAGCGTTATAAAGAACTTCAGGATATCATTGCCATCCTTGGTATGGACGAGTTGAGTGATGAAGATAAACTGGTTGTACACCGCGCACGTCGTGTTCAGCGTTTCCTTTCTCAGCCTTTCCACGTAGCAGAGCAGTTCACCGGATTGAAAGGTGTACTCGTTCCAATCGAAGAAACGATCAAAGGCTTCAAGATGATTCTGAACGGAGAAGTGGATCAATATCCGGAAGGAGCATTCAACCTGGTAGGTAACATTGAAGATGCTATCGAAAAAGGTAAAAAGCTCTTAGCTGAATCCAAATAATTCCTCTCTTAAAACTGCGAAAAATGTACCTCGAAATAATCACTCCTGATAAAAAAGTATTTGAAGGCGAAGTAAGCTCTGTTACCGTTCCCGGAACAAAGGGTCGCTTCCAGATGCTCGAAAATCACGCCGCCATCATCTCAACGATGATCAATGGCTCCGTGAAAATCAAAACCTCAGCGGGCGAGGAACAATTCGACGTGAAAGGTGGAGTTGTAGAAATGCTGAACAATAAAGTGATTATTCTGGCTGAGTCAGTTTAATTATCTTAAAATAATCCAAAAAAGCCCCGGGAATATCCCGGGGCTTTTTCATTTTCCGGCAAACTTGATTTCACCCGTAAAATAATGTTTTTCAATTACTTGACAAATTGGAAATATTTTCTATTTAAGATGCCCGAAAATTCAGAGACCAGAAATAATCCAATTATATACGGAAGCTGGACACTAACCGGCTGAATGAAAAACCTGATTTATCACGAAAAACAGAGCCATTTTCACTGCTAAAATTCACCCATTCAGAGCAACCATTTCCCCCTCTGATAAGTATAATCACAAAAAAGTGACTTTTAAGCACCGGATTGTTGGTAAATTGCACTTATATTTGAGAATCAAACCACGCGCAATGACTATATCCAAACTATCCGGCTTTCTTCTTATTGGAATTTTAATGGCTTTTTGCCAACGTTCCAATGCACAGCTGACTGTAAATACTGCTCCTACACCAACTCAGCTTGTGCAGAATATTCTGCTAGGCACCGGCGTTAGTGTAGCCAACATTACTTTCTCCGGTGATCCCGCACAGAAAGGTTCATTCAATTGTGCTGGCCCCTGCAACACAACTATCGGCATTGGCAGTGGAGTTATGTTAACTTCCGGTTCACTGAGCAATGCTATCGGCCCAAACAATTCAACAGGCGCCGGAACAGACACACCTGCCGGATCTGATATTGATTTGAACGGATTAAACCCAGGAGGATCAGGAGCGCAGGATGCAGCAGTACTTCAATTTGACTTTACACCGGCAACAGATTCTGTGCGCTTCAGGTATGTATGGGCATCGGAAGAATATAGCGATTACGTGAACTCCAATTGCAATGACTTCTTCGGATTCTTCGTTAATGGACCTGGAATCACCGGTAAGAAAAACATTGCATTAGTTCCCAATTCTACCACTGCTATCTCTATCAATACAGTGAATAACGGATGGGCTGCAGGTGGTACTTCACCCAATGGCCCTTGTACAAACTGCGCGTATTTCCGCGACAATCATGGAAGTGCATCAGTGCAATACGATGGTCTGACCACAGTTTTAACAGCAGGTACCGCTGTTTGTCCTTGTGAAACTTATCATATTAAACTTGCTGTTCAGGATTTCTGCGATGGAGCATTTGACTCCGGCGTATTCCTTGAGGCGAATTCATTTTCATCAAATGGTTTCAATGCAATTCCGATTATTGCCGTTAACGGAAATTACACCCAGATAGCTGATACAATTTTTATCTGCCCCGGGGACTCGGTTCAAATCGGAGTTGACATAATGAATAATTGTCGTATTCCTAACTGGAATACCGGTGATACAACGTTTAACATCTGGGCTAGTCAGCCGGGAGGTTACTATTGCTCGTTCGTAAATCTTGCGCCATTCTGCTTTGCTTCCTCACCGGTGATGTACATCGCTTATGCTCCAAGCACCAGCAGCATCACTGCAAACGGTCCGGTATCTTTTTGTCCTGGCGACAGTGTGGTTCTTACCGCAACTCCAGGCAGCAGTTACCTTTGGTCAAATGGTGCAACTTCACAAAGTATCACCGTATTTAATCCAGGAAACTACTCTTGCACAGTGAATGCAGGTGGAGCATGTATCAGCCAGACAAATGTGATTGCAGTAAGTAACCTGGCTGGATCCACACTCACAATTGCTACTTCCGGTACAACAACTCTTTGTCAGGGTCAAACAGTAACATTGACCAGTTCTACTCCAAGTGTATCATGGTCAACAGGTGCAACAACACAAAGTATCACGGTGAATTCAGCCGATACTTACACAGCTACTCCAACGGCAGCTGGTTTCTGTCCTGCTCCATCGAGTGTTACTGTAGCGGTTAATCCGAATCCAACAGTGACTGTAACGGGCACAACCGCCTTCTGTCAGGGAGGAAGTGTAAACCTTGGTACGAGTACTGCTTTCACGAACTACAACTGGTCGAATGGACAAACAACATCTACCATCAACGTAACATCAGGCGGTAGTTATGCTGTCACTGTTACAGATGTAAATGGTTGTACGGCTAACAATAATCTGACTGTAACAATGAATGCTCTCCCTTCACCTGCTATTTCGGGTGACTTTGATTTCTGTCAGGGTATAGGTTCCAATATCACCGCAACTGCAGGATTTAACACATATGCGTGGTCAACAGGTGCAAACACTTCAACCATTAATGTTTCCTTCGCAGGAAATTACACTGTGACTGTGACTGACGCAAATGGTTGCAGTAATTCTACCAGTCAACTGATAACGGTATACAACAATCCGCTTCCATTCATCAATGGAACAACAGCAATTTGTCAGGGCGCCAATGCTAATCTGGTTGCCAACCCTGCCGGCTTAAATTATGTTTGGTCGACCGGTTCAACATCATCCAGTATTCAACCGGCAACTGCCTCCACTTATACTGTAACTGTAACTGACGGAAACGGTTGCTCAGGCACTGCTTCACAACTGGTGAATGTCAATGCCAATCCTACACCAGCGATCACCGGATCACTCAGTGTATGTACCGGCAGTACTTCCGCCTTAGCAGCTACAGCAGGTTATACTGGTTATTTATGGTCGACAGGAGATATCACCGCAGGAATCACAGCCAATACTTCCGGAAATTATACCGTAACTGTATCTGATGCCAACGGATGTACAGGATCTACCAGTGTTAACTTCACTGTATTACCATTCACACCACCAACTATCACCGGACCTGCAGGATTTTGCCAGGGCAACAATGCACTCATCGACGCAGGCGCCGGATATGCAGGATATATCTGGTCGAATGGAGCCATTTCTCAACAACAGACAATTACTAACGGTGGCGCCTATACGGTAACTGTAACTGCAGCCAATGGTTGTACCGGTTCCACTTCGTTCAATACCACTGTATGGGCATTACCGACACCAGTGATTGGTGGAATTACTGCTGTATGTAATGGCAACGCTGCAAGTTTACAGGTTACACCAGCCGGACTCAATTACCTCTGGTCAGATGGCAGCACAGCCGCTACCCTGAACACAGGAAATGCCGGAACCTACACTGTAACGGTAACTGATGCTAATGGATGTAGTGCCAATACTTCACAAGCTGTAACAATTAATGCCAATCCTACTGCAACCATCACCGGACAATTTGATGCCTGTCAGGGAGCAAGCGGAACATTGGATGCTGCTCAAAGCGGAATCAGCAGTTACCTCTGGTCGAACGGAGCCAACTCAGCAACTATACAACCGACAACAGCCGGAACCTACACAGTAACCATCACAGATGGCAATGGCTGCACAGGAACTACATCACAATTGTTTAGCATAAACGCATTACCAACACCAGGCATTTCCGGACCTACTGCATTCTGCGCCGGACAATCCGTTACACTGGCATCAACTACAAGTTATGCTGCGTATTCCTGGTCAACCGGTGATGCTACATTATCTACAACAATTAACAATGGCGGAGTGTATACCTTGACTGTAACAGACGGAAACGGATGTAATGGATCCACCACTTATAACGTTACAGCAAACGCATTACCACAACCGAACTTAAGCGCAACACTGGATTTATGTGACGGAACAACTGCAGCCTTACAGCCGGGGGCATTCAGTTCCTACATCTGGTCCAATGGAGCTACAACAGCCGATATCACGGTAAGCACAACAGGAATGTACACTGTTACCGTCACTGATATAAATGGCTGTGAAAATTCCACAGGAAGTAATGTAATCTTCCACGCCAACCCTGATCCTGTCATCAAAGGTGACTCAGTTCTTTGTGATGGTGAAAGCGGAGTACTGACAGTAGTCGGAAGTTTTGCAGGTTACCAATGGTCAACCGGAAGTGCTACATCCACACTCATTGTAACTACTCCCGGAAGTTATAGCGTAACCGTTACTGACAACTACGGATGTAAAGGAAATGCCGGCTACAATGTAACGGTACATCCACGTCCTTTAGCTGAAATCACCGGCGACCTTGATATCTGCACAGGTGAACAAACACGCCTCGATGCTGTTCCCGGACAAGGAGGATACCAATGGTCAACAGGAGGAAACGACCCATACATCATTGTTGCAAAAGGAGGAGTTTATACTGTAATAGTAACTAACCAATACGGATGTACGAAAACAGCCAGCGCAACAGTAAATGAACATCCTGTTCCTGTTGTTGACTACACACCGGTGCCACAAATCACCTGCGATAATCTGAAGGTCAAATTCGACAACAATTCAGCCTACGAACAAGGATCTGTATTCACATGGGATTTCGGCGATGGTGTTAAATCAAACGACAAATCACCAACACATATTTACTTACTGCCTGGAGATTATTTGACCCACCTCAGCATCGTGACAGCATTTGGATGCAGTGATGAAGACTCATCGTTATTCTCTATTACAATTCCACCACTGCCTGAAGCTAAATTCACTCAGTCATCCAGAGTTGTAAGTGTATTCAACTCTGAAATCAGCTTCGACAACAAATCAGAAGATGCAGTACGCTACAAATGGAGTTTCGGCGATGGCAATTCTTCTGAAGAAGTGAATCCGAAACATATTTTCGATCAGGTTGGAACATTGAAGATCACTCTGCACGCTTACAATGCAGCGGAATGCCATGATGAATTTGAAACTACCCTTGAAGTTGTACCGTTCTTTGTTCCATCTGCCTTCACTCCGAACAACGATGGTAAAAACGATGTCTTCTTCGATGGAGTGCCGTACATGAATCTCACCTCCTACGATATGAAAGTATTCAACCGTTGGGGACAGCAGGTTTACAGCACCGACAGTTTCCTTCGCCCATGGGATGGAAATTTACAGAATGGAGATCCTGCACCGGAAGGGCTTTACACCTATATGATCAAAATAGTAAGCATTAAAGGTAAGTACTACGAGTACCCGGGTACATTTAGTCTGATCAGGTAAAATAGCACAAATAGTGAATACAAAAAGCCTTCTGAAATCCAGAGGGCTTTTTATTTCACCCTACCCGTATACCGAACGCTGAAGCAAACTGATTGCACGGATATAACGTTTTTCAAAGATCTCCGTATCTGAGCAACTAATGAATAAAT
>JAGOJO010000106.1 GCA_017995075.1 Bacteroidia bacterium
GTTGCAATACATCTCCCGAAACCACCATACATCAGAATAATAGCCTGCTGTGGCTTCATATCGAATTGCTCCAGCATACCACCTTTTCCATCCAGGAAGTAAGCACCAACCGTTGTATCGTTGATCCAGCAATAGTAGGCGATCGAATCTTCGTTATCCATCAACGGCTCAATATTGCTATCACCGAGATCCAGTTGATAGAAACGTTGCGCTTTCTCCATCTCCACCCGCACAATCGAAACCTTGTTTTTTCCGTACGGCATCACCTGTGGCTGGAATTCACTCTCCGGTGTATTGGTCACCTGACGTACAATTTTTTTGCGGATATGAAATTCGTAGATATCGCTCTGTGTTGTATCGGGCATACTCGCGTAGTACAAAAACTGACCATCCTTCGAAAACGACGGCTGGTTATCGTAATATTCATTCTGCGTCACGCGGTAGGGATTCGTCACCACTACATTTCCTTCTTTCTGTGCCACATCCAGCAACCAGATTTCTGTTGTTTGAGTTTGCGCCATCGCAGCCGACTGCAGGCAGAGCAGGGTTATTAAAAACCGGAATGATTTCATAAGTAATTTGTGAGATACAATAATAGTCTTTTCCGCCCGAAAGGTCAAGAAGAGAAGGGTGAATTAATGATTTCTTCAGGCAGAAGGTTTGCGGGTAATGGTGTTTTTCTTCATCCCCGGCTTCAATCCCAGTCTGATCGACTCCCGGGTTTGGTTAATTCCTTCGAGAATAAGGGTGTCGGCCGTGAGTTCAATTAACCTGGCAGCAGAGAGCCGGCTCCCGAAATCCACATCGCGGATCAATGTCTTGTTGTAGATGCCGAATTTACGGATCACTTTGTAGCGCACTTTCGTCTGCTCCTGTAACATACTTTGCTGCTCTACCAGAAATACATTTGATTCCAGATTGAATTCCTGCTCCGGTTTCCATTTGTCGTAGTTTCCGCTGATGGCATAAAATACACTCGATGGTGTCCAGAGGAAAACGGGAATGGTGAGAAGAAAGGCGAAGAGGTAAATACGGAGCGGCCAAGCAAGCCAGGTATTCCGGATAGCCCAGCCACCAAGCGCAATTCCGGAACAAACACCCAATAGCAGGAGGTAATGTCCAACCAACTGACCGCTGAAGCCCACGAGGAAAACGATAGAGAGGAAAATGAGTATGGCATGCACTGCAAAAGGGAAACGAATGCTCTCCGCAGCGAAACGACGGGACGTCATGCCCAATAGCAAGGAAACGACCAGGGAGAGAATGTAGAGGCAAATGGTGAAAACGAGTAGTATGGGATCCATCGTCGCATTTTTAACGTGGGCAAATGTAAGGATGCACAACCAAAATTGGAGCAGGGAACTCGAGAATATGCAACAAACTCCGTGTAAGCATCCAAATCCCCAGCCGCGCTCCGCAGGAGCGCGGGATGTAGTGGTGTGGGGTAATCCGCGTTTCTAATAACAGAGCGCCCCTAAGGGGCTGGAAAAATGTACAATCCGTCCCCAGCCGCGCTCCTGCGGAGCGCGGGATGTAGTGGTGTGGGGTAATCCGCGTTTCTAATAACAGAGCGCCCCTAAGGGGCTGGTTACGATGTACAATCCGACAATCCGTCAATCCGTAAATCCGTTAATCCTCCCATCAAAAATCCCGCAAACTGCCGCAGACAGCCGTATAAAGCCGTATGCAACCGTATATAGCCGTATAAAGCCGTATGCAACCGTATGCAACCGTATGCAGCCGCAGGCAGCAGTCTCAACCAAATTTCTCTTCCATCAAGTTCTCCAACGCAGCCACTTCATCCCTGTATTTCGCTGCATCAATAAAGTCGAGTTCCCTTGCTGATTTCTCCATATTCTTCCGCCCTGCATTAATTGCTTTCTCGAGTTGTTCTTTCGACATATACTGTACCACCGGATCGGCGGCAATACTGACTTCTTTCTTTTCGATATAGGCTTTGCTGAGATTGCCTTTGCCTTCACGGTTGGGAAATACGCCTTCTTTGGATTTATTGAGTGCCGTGGGAACTAAACCATTCGCTTCGTTGTAGGCTCTCTGTTTGGCGCGGCGACGATCCGTTTCGTCCATGGTTTGTTGCATGCTTTCGGTGATCTTGTCGGCGTACATGATGACGCGGCCGTTGAGATTTCTGGCGGCTCGTCCTGCTGTCTGTGTGAGGGAGCGGTTGGAGCGGAGAAAGCCTTCTTTGTCTGCGTCGAGGATGGCGACAAGGGATACTTCGGGTAGGTCAAGTCCTTCGCGGAGGAGGTTGATGCCGATGAGTACGTCGAAGACACCGTTGCGTAAATCACGGAGGATTTCAATGCGTTCTAGGGTTTCTACTTCGGAGTGGATGTATCGGCAGCGGATCTCGAGTTTGGTCATGTACTTGGCGAGCTCTTCGGCCATCCGTTTGGTGAGGGTGGTGACGAGGACACGTTCATTGCGCTTGACAACTTTTTCGATTTCTTCGAGGAGATCATCTACCTGATTGGAGACAGGTCGTACTTCGATGGGTGGGTCGAGGAGGCCGGTGGGGCGGATGACTTGCTCTACGATGACGCCTTCGCTGTGTTCGAGTTCGTATTCGGCGGGTGTGGCGCTAACGAAGATGACTTGTTTGAGTATCTGTTCGAATTCTTCAAATTTCAGGGGACGATTGTCCATTGCAGCAGGCAGGCGGAACCCGTAATCCACGAGGTTGACTTTTCGTGAACGATCACCTCCGTACATGGCGCGTATCTGCGGTACCGTTACATGGCTTTCGTCTATGACCATGAGGAAATCATCAGGGAAGTAGTCGAGGAGGCAGAAGGGGCGTTGGCCGATTGGGCGTCCGTCAAAATACCTGGAGTAGTTTTCGATACCGCTGCAGTAGCCCAGTTCGCGGATCATCTCGAGGTCGAACGTGACGCGGTCTTCGAGTCGTTTGGCTTCGAGGTAGCGGCCGATTTCCTTAAAGTAGTCGACTTGTTTTACCATGTCTTCCTGTATGGTATAGATGGCGTCTTGCTGTCTGGACTTACTCGTGACGAAGATGTTGGCGGGGAAGATGGCCATGTGTTCGTACTTCTCGTATTTTTTTCCGGTAGATGGTTCGATGGTGGCCAGTTCTTCCATCTCATCGCCGAAGAAACTAATGCGGTAGGCAATGTCCATGTAAGCCGGAAATACATCTACCGTATCACCCTGTACGCGGAAGGTTCCCCGTTTGAATTCTGCACCGGCGCGGGAGTATAAACTGCTGACGAGCTGATGCAGAAAAGCATTGCGGCTGATCTTCTGTCCCTTTTGTATGCGGATGATGTTCTCGGCGAAGTCGGCCGGATTTCCCATACCGTAGATGCAGGAAACGGAGCTGACAACGATGATGTCTCTGCGTCCCGAAAGGAGGGAAGAAGTGGTGCTGAGACGTAGTTTTTCGATCTCTTCGTTGATGCTGAGATCTTTTTCGATGTAGGTATTGGAGCTGGGGAGATAGGCTTCCGGCTGGTAGTAATCGTAGTAGGAAACGAAGTATTCGACGGCGTTTTCGGGGAAAAACTGCTTGAATTCTCCGTAAAGCTGGGCCGCGAGGGTCTTGTTATGGCTTAGTACAAGGGTGGGTTTTTGTACGTTTTTGATCACATTGGCGATGGTAAAGGTCTTCCCGGAACCGGTGACACCAAGCAGGGTCTGGGCCGGATCGCCGTCTTCTACTCCCTTGGTTAGCTGAATGATAGCCTCCGGTTGGTCGCCCGTAGGTTCGAAAGCTGAAATCAATTTGAAATCCATGAATCAAAGATAGGGTAGTCCGGTCAATTCAAAACCGACCCCCGCATTCGTTTTCATCCTTGCTTCATTCCAACTTCCCTTGTTCCTCATCTGATTTTATTACCTTCGCACCTTCAATATTTAAAAGATGAACCTCAAAAAAAGCTTATTACCTGTTTTGGCAGCGGCCTTTATCGTGGCTTCCTGCAATGCACAAAACAAGAAAACCGAAAACACAAAAATGAGCAGCACAATTGACTCAGTAAGCTACGGCCTTGGCGTGGCAATTGGAAACAACCTGAAAAATAGCGGATTTGATTCCCTGAAAGTAGAACTTATGTCACAGGCACTGAGCGACGTGTTTGCAGGCAAAGCTACTATGAAGCAGGAAGAAGCAGATAAGATCATTCAGGGTTACATGATGGAAAAAGAAAAAATGAAAGGAGAAGACAACCTGAAGAAAGGACAAGCGTTCCTGGAAGCTAACAAGAGCAAGGATGGTGTTAAAACTACCGCCAGCGGACTGCAATACATCGTTATGAAAGAAGGTGCGGGTGCAAAACCAACCCTGAACGATAAAGTAACTACACATTACCACGGTACATTGATCGACGGAACTGTTTTCGATAGTTCAGTTGAGCGTGGACAGCCTGCAAGCTTCCCTGTATCTGGTGTAATTCCTGGGTGGACAGAAGCTCTTCAGATGATGACTGTAGGTTCTAAATACAAACTGTTCGTTCCAGCTAACCTCGGTTACGGTGAGCGTGGTGCAGGTGGTAAAATCGGACCAAACAGCGTTCTGGTTTTCGAGGTAGAATTGATTTCTATCGAAGGAAAATAATCGTTTTTAATAACGACACGATCAAAAGCCGGCGATGAGCCGGCTTTTGATTTTTATAATGGTTATGACTATCCGTTAAGCGACTTTCCAGTTAGGAGGATAAACTGTGCGGGTAAAAGGCCTGGTGCGTACCAGTCGGCGGAGAATGGCCATTTTCGAGGGCTCTCCAACCTGCGATCGTATCGTTTTGTAACGATCCATCAGCGATTGTTGCTCGGTCGTCTTGGGGAGGAAGTAACCGGAGCAGAATTCATTCATCAACATGGCTTCATTTTTGGCAACTAAACAAATGTACATGCAGGTTTCTGCTGGTTTTCGCCGGATTTGATGAACTGGGCGTATGAATGGGTAGGATTTCAACTTTTAGATGGTGAAACCGAAATGCGATAGATTTATAAGGTGGTTGATTGACTATTCGTACCTTAAAGTTTATTTGATACATGCTTTTCATGTTAAGTTGTTGAATTTCATCAATTTGAATTGGTTTGCGATTGGGTTGATTTAATTCGGATAAATGAGTATTTTTGTTGAATGTTGCGAAAAGTCGCCATCCTTCTGATTTTTATTTATCTGATCCCAAACTTGGGATTCGGAATAAATTTGCATTGGTGTGGTAAACATTTGGCTTCTATTTCAATTAATTCAATTTCTCAATTGGGATGTTCATGTGAAGAGTTGGATGAATTGGAATTTTCTGTTCCGGAGAGCGACGATTGCTGTAAGGAGGAGTTTGCTTTCTTTAAGCTCAATACTACGCATGTGGCAGGAAAAGAGCTTATGCAGATTGGAGCGAAATCTGTTTTGTTATTGTTCTTTTCATTCGATTACCATAGTCTATTTGTAAAAGAGAATATTCCATCTTTCGTTTTTCATCATTTTGATGCAAATGTTGCCGATCCGCCGGGTCTGCCGCAACTATGTGTTTTTAGGGTTTGAGAATTCAGTTTACCTGAAGTTTTGATTCATTTATTCATCTGTGTCGGAAATTCCGATGCACAAAATCTATGCACATGCATTTCAAGGAACTGTATTTGCTACCCGGTATTATACCTTCCGGGCCGGCGATAATAAATAACTTCAATAAATTCTTTAATAGAATTGGACTCCGCTATAATCTAGTGAGGGTTCCGGACGGTATGGCAAATATGCATACTGTTGAACAAAGAATTAATATCTACCATCTTGTTTCCAGGGTACTTCAGTTTAAGGTCCAGGGTGAATTTACAGAGTTCGGATGTTTTAATGGACAATCTGCAATGGTTATTCAAAAAGTATTGCAATCGACTGTTTCCAATGCCTCCGTATGGTTGTATGATAATTTTAAAAGTAAATATGATAAGGATTTGGATGTTAAGTCAACTTTACTGCAGAATTTTGTGCGGTTTCAACTAAATCAACCACGGATTATTGAAGGAGATTTTTTGAAAACGGTTCCATCAGAGCTTCCACACCGAATCGCATTTGCGCATATAGATTGTGGCTTCGGAGGCAATCCGGATCTGCATATGGATATTGTCCTGCATCTGCTGAAAAATATCTATCCGCGCCTTTCTCCAGGTGCTGTTGTGTTGTTTATGGATTATCATGATCCAAATCATACAATAAAAGGAGATGCTATAAATCCGGGAGTGAAAATGGCATGTGATGTGTTCTTTCACGATAAACCGGAAGCTGTTTATACTTTATTCGGTAATCAATATTCACATGGCTACATTATCAAAGATTAAAATTATATCAGTAAAACCTCTTAGCATAGTCCTGATATTCCTCACTTATATCATAAGTTGTGGTGATGGACATACAATTAAACGGAAGTCAGCTCCTGCAGAAGTTGCTTACTTTTGTCCGATGGATACATTGGTCAATACAGATGAGCCGGGGAAATGTCCAGAGTGCAAAATGAGACTTCGGAAAAATCCGGCTTATTCAGGCGGTGATCGGGATTCTTTCGTGGTTACTACCATGGGAGATTCTGTCCCGGTGAAATAATTCAAAAAAAATGTTAACTTACAATCTCAAAAAAAATAAAAAATGAAAGCTAAACTAACCTTCAGGTTTATCGTAATGATACTTTGTTTTTTCATTAGTAATGGGCAATTGAAAGCTCAAACAGTGGCTCAGGATTTTACAATGACCGACTGCTCCGGAAATATGCAGCATCTATTCGCTGAACTGGATCAGGAAGATGTAGTCATTATGGAATTCTTTATGTTAAGCTGTAACAGTTGTATTCTGGCTGGAAATCGATTGAATCCGATGTATAACGATCTGGCAAACCAGTATCCCGGCCGAGTGCATTTCTGGCAACTTGGTTATACCAATTCTTATGACTGTGTCGACTTGACAGCATGGGCATCATCCCATGGATATAATTCCGTTGTATTCGATAGTGGTGCTGCGCAGGTTGCGTACTATGGTGGATTCGGAATGCCTACTATTGCTGTTGTTGCCGGTTCTCAACATCAGGTGCTTTTTAAAAGGGTGGGATTTCAGAATAATGATACTACAACGATTGGAAATGCTGCTCGTAATTTCTTAAATACGGTTACCGGATTGTCACCTGTAACTTCAGACTTAAGTTCTACAGTTTTTCCAAATCCTTCTAATGGCAATGTTGCATTAAAGATGAATGTTAAAGGAGATGAACTGTTTTCTGTTTATACAGTTACCGGTGAAAAAGTGGGCGATTTACAGCCGATCGGGAAATCGGAAGAGGAGTATCACTTCGATTTATCATATCTGAAGGAGGGTGTTTATGTTATTGCTGTTCATTCAGCTGATTCAACGACACATCATAAAATTGTCATTAAAAAATGAGAACGTTGCTTCTTCTTTTTTTCTGCGGTTGCTTTATCTCTATAAATGCAATCGCACAAAATCCACTGGCAATACCGGATACTTTGCATGGTCCTGTATATAATCTCGTGGTGCAGGAGGATAGCGTGCAGTTTCTTGTAGGCCCTAAAACTCCTACTTATGGTTATAATGGTGCTATTCTTGGACCAACTCTCTTTATGAATAAAGGTGAGTCGGTGCAGATCAATGTGATGAATCTTCTGCAGGACCCAACAACCGTTCATTGGCATGGATTGCATGTTCCAGCCGAGGATGATGGTGGTCCACATCAATTAATTCAGTCTGGTCAATCCTGGTCGCCGGTCTTCGATGTGATGAATCATGCGGGTACCTTTTGGTATCATCCGCACGGTGATGGATACACCGAGTATCAGGTGACCAAAGGTTTGGCTGGGGTAATTATTGTGAAGGATTCGATCGAAGCTACCTACAATCTTCCATCGACTTATGGAGTAGATGATTTTCCATTGGTGATTCAATCAAAATCATTTGATATACTCAATCAACTCGCTGCATTCACGCATGACGATAGCCTGGTACTGATCAATGGAACATTGAATCCGTATTTATCTATTCCATCTCAGATGGTTCGTTTTCGTTTGCTGGATGGATCTGCTGATCGTAGTTACTACGTTGGACTATCAAACAATATGAACTTTCAGGTCATTGGAAGTGATGGTGGATTGTTAAGCGCTCCTGTTAGCACTACACGTTTATTGATTAGCCCTGGTGAGCGTTATGAGATTATTGTAGACTTCGGTTCAATGATGGGACAAACGGTGAATCTCATGAGCTATTCAAGTCAGTTGCCGAATAATATTATCGGATCGAATCAGGTGTCTGCCGGACCGGCTACGCTTCCGGGTTATGCAGCCAATCCTTTGAATGGTGCTGATTTTACATTACTGCAATTAACAGTAGTTGGTCAAACTGTAAATCCTGTAGTGAGTATTCCTGCTTCATTTCAACCGATTACTTCATTGCCTGTCGGATTAGCAGACACAACCCGGCAAATAACTTTCTCGCCTGAAATGATGTCTCCTCAGAATATGATCAGTGGTCCGTTTACCTTAAATGGAAGTTCATTTGATATGGATTCGGTGAATATTGTAATTCCAATTGATAATATGGAGATATGGTCTCTGGTGAACAATACTATGGTGGCACATCCATTTCATATTCATGATGTCGAGTTTCAGATAATAGATCGCAATGGAGTGGCCGTAGCTCCGATAGAAGCAGGATGGAAAGATGTGGTGCTGGTTAAACCAATGGAGACCGTGCGGTTCATTACTAAGTTTGAAGATTTCAGTAATGATTCTGTTCCATACATGTACCATTGCCATCTGCTGCATCATGAAGATGAGGGAATGATGGGTGCATTTATCGTCACTAATGGACTCACCAGCGGATTGAGTTACGAA
The DNA here is from genome assembly GCA_017995075.1 of Bacteroidia bacterium. Lineage (GTDB taxonomy): Bacteria > Bacteroidota > Bacteroidia > AKYH767-A > OLB10 > JAJTFW01. The sequence goes on from JAGOJO010000106.1 coordinate 8,875, forward strand.
GAGAAAAATGCCTCATTGCTGTTTCCCAATCCGGTTATTGATCAGCTTACATTGGTTGCTCCCACTGCAACGGAACCGACTGTTGTTGATCTCACCGGTAGAAACAGACCAGTGAATGTTTCAAAAAGTGAGAATGGATGGATCATTCAAACTGATCAACTGGAGTCGGGAGTGTATATCCTTAGATTTTATTCGGATGGAGAAATCAACCTGGTAAAGTTTGTCAGATTGTAAGACGAAATATTCGAGAGCTGTTGGTGGGTGCAATTGCAACATCAACAGCTCTTTTTTATAATCATTGTGATCAGTGAATTGAACTTCCTTCTGCAAAATTTTATTTTCTTTTCAATCTGCAGAAGGTAAACTGCTGATTCCCTCCTGATGGAGTAGAGTGATCAATGTACAAACAGGTTTCGACATTGAAGTTTTCAGCGAATAGTGCAGTTAATTCTTCCTGACTATATTGTTTTATTTCAATGCCGCTACATTTTAATGGCCCCTGTGGTCCGAAGGTGCCAATGATTAAATATCCTCCCGGTTTAACGCCGGAGGAAGCTGAACGGATATAGCTTTTTATTTCGTTTTCATCCTGTAAAAAGTGAAACGCAGCGCGGTCGTGCCAGAGATCATAAGAGTTTTGTGGAGTAAATGCTGAGACATCTGCTTCTATCCAGTTTACTTTTTCTGCATCCTGACACAGTCTCTTTTTTGCACGTTCAATGGCAGCGGATGAAATGTCCAGTACGGTGAGATGAGTATATCCTAACTGTAATAAATGATCACTCAGTAAACTGTCTCCTCCGCCTATGTCTATGATATTTGCTTCTTTCGGGAGGAAACCTCCTGTGATTAAATTTAAAGATGTCTCTGGTCTGGGTTGATACCAGCTAACTTCCTGTAATGGTTTGGTTTGATAAATCTTTTCCCAATGCTGTTTTCTGTCGAAATTTTCCATACTGCAAAGTTGCAGTCGCAAAAACCTTTTTGATTTATCATATGATAAATAATGAAGGACGAAG
>JAGOJO010000176.1 GCA_017995075.1 Bacteroidia bacterium
GGAAATGTTCTCTTCATCTATAATCGCTGGGGTAATCTGGTGTATAAAAAGAAAGAATATGCCAACGAATGGGATGGCAGAAGCAATGTAAATGGTGTAATGTTTGGGGAACAATTACCCAACGGAACCTACTACTATATCCTAGATTTAAACTTAGACCAAAAACCAATCAATGGCTTCGTTGTACTCCGACGCTAGTCGGCCATTGATCATTCTTGTATATAATAATAACCACTATAACAGCCCGGCTAATCATGAAGAAGCTGAATGAAAATGTAAGAAAAAGAGTGTTTTTAGCCTCTTTGATCGTATTGTTTGCAACGCAGGTGAGGGCGCAGTTCGAACCGCAGTTCACACAGTACATGTTCAATGAGATGTTCATTAATCCGGCTTATGCGGGTTCTCGTGAACATATTGCATTGACTGCACTCTATCGAAATCAATGGGTAGGTATTGAAGGGGCACCAAAAACGCAAACCTTCAGTGGACATGCACCTCTCCGAAATGAAAAAATCGGATTAGGCTTGTCAATCCTCCATGAAGAAATCGGCGTTACTCAGGATTTGAGTGCGTTCGGATCTTATGCTTACCGGATTCCGCTGGCAAAAGGTTTCTTCTCTATGGCCGTTTCCGGTGGAATCATCCATCATCAGGAGCAACTACTGGAAGTGAAAACTCAGGACCAGGGAGACTATTCATTCCTCGGAACACCTAAACTAACGGTGCCGAATATGGGCTTTGGTACTTTGTACTATAGCCGGAATTTCTACCTGGGACTTTCCATCCCACGGATGATGCAAAATCAGGTAGATGCAGTTACCGGAAAAGCAACTAACAAGGTGAATATCCCTTATTGGCACTACTATATGATGGGAGGTTATGTGTTTACACTGAATGAAAGCGTGAAACTCAAACCAACATTCATGGTGAAAGCAGTGAGTGGTTCTCCGGTTATTGCCGATTTAGGTGCTCATGTATTGCTTAATGAAGTTCTCTGGCTAGGCGGTTCTTATCGTACTTCCGATTCCTGGGCTGCAGTAATGCAAATTCAACTGAACAAACAAATGCGCCTGGGATACTCCTATGACTATACCCTGACTGATCTGAATCAATTTAACTCAGGAACACATGAAATCACACTTGGATTTGACTTCTCCTTCGATAAAAGCAAAGTTGTAACTCCTCGTTATTTCTAATCCGAATCTCCCAACCAGCCGCATCATGAAAAAATATATTCTCACTCTTGTACTGACAATCGCATTGCTTCCTTCTATGGCTCAAAAAGGCCAGGTGAGAAAAGGCGATTATCACTTTAAAATGATGGCTTATCCGAAAGCTATCCCCTATTACACGAAGGCACTTAAAAAAGATAGTACCTTGCAGGAAGCTACGTTTAAACTGGCCGATTGCTATCGTCTGACCAACAACCGTCAAATGGCGGAAATCTGGTATGCCAAAGCTGTTAAAATGTCAACTGTTCTGCCGATTTATAAGTTCTACTATGGACAGGCATTGATGAACAATGGCAAATTTGCTCAGGCAAAAAAATGGATGACGGATTTCGTGCTGGATAATAAAACCGATGGTCGTGGTCAATCATTCGTGAAAGCGATTGATACCTACCAGAGTTTCTTTATTGATTCATCTAACTACTCTATCACCAAACTGGACATTAATTCCGGCAATGCCGATTTCGGTGCTGCACTCTATAAAGATGGAATTGTATTCGCTTCGTCAAGAGAGAAAACAGAATTGATTGAACGGAATCATGCCTGGACCAATCAACCATTTTTAGATCTTTATTATAGTCGAGGCAAGGAAAACTCTTTCAGAGCTCCGGAAGAATTTGCTCCGAACCTGCAGACTAAATACAATGATGGTCCTGTTGTCTTCAATAAAAAAGCGGATGAAGTATGGATCACCAGAAATAATATCGAAGGAAATAAAGTACATAAGAGCAGTGACAAGATTGTAAAACTGAAACTCTTTAAGTCAAAAAGCTCTGGCGGTAACGAATGGGGAAAACTTGAACCATTTCAATACAACAGTGATAATTACAACTGTGCCCATGCGGCTATTAGTCCGGATGGAAACCGTTTGTACTTCTCGTCAGATATGCCAGGTTCTAAAGGCGGAATGGATATCTTCATGTGTACTAAACAAGGAAATGGATGGAGTCAGCCGGTAAACCTGGGAGACACAATCAATACCAGAGGTAATGAGGTCTTTCCGGTGGTAATGGATGATGGTACGCTCTACTATTCTTCTGATGGCTTACCTGGACTCGGTGGACTTGACATTTTCTTTACACGTGACCTTGGTATTCGTTACACAATTCCTGTAAACGTTGGTTATCCGATCAACACCTACGATGATGACTTCGGCATGGTGTATGACATGAAAAATAAAATTGGTTATCTCAGCTCGAATCGCGCGAATCGCGGTTTTGATGATGATCTGTATACATTCAAGAAGAAAAGTCTTCGTGTGAAAGGCATCGTTGTTCGCAAGGAAGATGGTACACCAATCAAGGAAGCGCGTGTAGAATTAAAAACAGGAGAAAAACTCCAGACATTTACTACACTGGAAAATGGTCGTTTTGACTTCCCTGCAGATTTCGATTTGAAATATATGTTGAAAGGTAGTGCAACCGGTCTGGGTGATTC
>JAGOJO010000022.1 GCA_017995075.1 Bacteroidia bacterium
GCCATTGTGATGCGGGTGAATTCTCCTGGTGGAGATGCCCTTGCCTCCGAAGAAATATGGAGAGAAGTGGTATTAGCCAGAAAAGCAAAACCATTTATTGTATCCATGGGTGATCTTGCTGCATCAGGAGGTTATTACATCAGTTGTGCCGCTGATCAGATCGTTGCCCAACCAAACACACTCACCGGATCCATCGGAGTATTTGGACTGCTCTTTAACGCAGAAAAAATGTTCAAGAACAAATTGGGTATCACTATTGATACATACAAGACCAATCCATACACCGATATGGGAACAGCAACCCGGGGTTTAACCAGCAGCGAATATGCTATTCTTCAATCAGAGGTTGATCGTATTTACAATGTATTTACATCCCGTGTTGCAGAAGGAAGAAAAATGAAGCAAGCCATGGTTGACAGCATTGGACAAGGACGTGTATGGTCAGGAGTAAATGCGATTCAACTCGGACTTGTTGACACACTTGGAGGCATTCAAACAGCCATCAATATTGCTGCGAAGAAAGCCGGATTGACAGACTACAGAATCACCCAATTGCCAGAGCAAAAAGATCCGGTAGAGACATTGTTGTCTGACATTTCAACTCAGGCTAAAGTGAGCATCATGCAAGAAGAGACAGGCGATCAATATAAATACATTGCCTCTCTGAAGCAGATTTTAAAATTAAAAGGAGTACAGGCACTCAGTCCCTACTATGTCCGATTCGACTAGTAGATTATAAAATACTGCGCATAGCAATATAGGTTGCGAGGTCGTCTTTTCGTAAGACACCTCGCAATCTGTTTTCTTCTACTACCACTGCCAGGTGTACATTTGCATCACTCATCGCTTTCCAGCAATCATCCACCCTTGCATCACCTTCAATTTTCACCAGTGGATCCAATGGCACGTCACCGAAACGAACTTCACCACCTGTTACAGCAAATAAACGCAACAGATCATCGCGGGTAATTGCAGTCCGGAGTTCACCCTCTTCAAATATTACGAAATCAGAAATACGGCCGCTCAGCAGTAAGTCTACTCCTGCCTGTACTTTATCATCCATCGAAAGGGCTATGAAATCACGGCGTGAAAAATGCATTGCATTCAACCCATGATAAACAGCCTGCTTCTCGATCATTTTTAATTCCGTTTGCGCTCCCATAAATACAAAGACAGCAATTAGCATCAACATTGGATTGAAGTAAATTCCAGCTACGAAAAACCCAATCGCTATTAACTGACCTGTATACACTGCAATCTGTGTTGCTCTTAACCGCGTCAATTTCATGGCCAGCAATGACCGAAAAACCCTACCACCATCCATTGGAAATGCTGGAATCAGGTTAAAAACAATCAATGATAAATTAACCAACAAGAGATTCATCACAAAACTATTGCTATCGTACTCGATCATATCCAAAGCAATTGGCCAACCTTTACCGAAAAGAACAATAGGAATCAGCACAATGATGATCCCCACATTCACTGCAGGACCAGCTATTGCCACGAAAAACTCCTGACGCGGAAGTTCTGGCATTCGTTCCAGCCGGGCAACACCGCCAATTGGTAATAAAGTAATATCCTTTGTGCTCACATGGTATTTAGCCGCCATTAACGCATGCCCAAATTCGTGCAACAATACGCAGAGAAAGACACTCAACACAAGCAAAATTTCATTCATCACACTGGACATCAAGCCAGTCTCAGAAAATTCGCCCCATGCAACCCATCCCAGCAACAGGAAAAAGGTCCAGTGTATATACACCCCAATTCCTCTTACAACACCAATTTTTAACGCACCTTTCATATCAATGAAGTTATTTTTCCCAAATTACCGGGAGTGTAAAAATAAACTATTAGTCTGCAATCATGAATAATCAATATTTTTAGCCGAAATCGGGAACAATGGAAAACTACGAAATAGCCGAATTGTTGGAAGAAACGGCCAAACTGCTTGAACTGCACGGAGAAAATCCTTTCAAGATCAAATCTTACCAGAATGCGGCATTTAAGATTGAACGGCTGCAGGATAAGCTTGAGGGAAAAAGTCCGGAAGAACTGGCCACCATAGAAGGTATCGGCAAAAGTCTGAGTCATAAGATCCATGTATTATTAACAGAAAACCGGCTACCAGATCTCGACGAACTAATATCATCTACCCCGGAAGGTGTCATCGAAATGATGAAACTAAAAGGCATTGGCCCTAAAAAGGTAGCCTTGCTGTGGAAAGAGTTACAGATTGAATCCATTGGAGAGTTGTTATATGCCTGTAACGAAAACAGGCTCGTTGAATTGAAAGGATTTGGTAAAAAAACACAAGACACCATACGCAAAGCCGTAGAATTTCGCTTGGCATACAGAGGTTACTTTCACTACGCAACTGCCGAAAAAAGTGCTGACGAGTTTCTTCGTAAAATCGCAATCAAGAGCCCGGAAATCACTCTTTATCCAACAGGTGAATTTCGACGTAAATGTGAAGTACTCACCCGACTTAATTTCCTTTGCAACAGCCAACATCAAACGGCGTTAATTGCCCTAATTCAATCATTGAATGATCAGGAATACGGAGCACTTGTAGAAGAAGCGGAAGTTATCTTTACCAGCACACCCAACGGAATACCGATTGAAATCCGTTTCTCGGGAGAGGATACATTCAACCGCGACCGTTGGCTCCAAACAGGAAATGACCTGCACATTGGTCAGGCATTAGCACACAACAACAAAACAACCTCAGACCTTCTTACCTGCAGCACAGAAGAAGAAATTTATACCACACTCGGACTACAATTTGTAGAACCAGAAATGCGAGAAGGATTAAATGAAATCGAAAAAGCTCAAAAGAATTCTATCGCCTATCCATTGATCGAAACACCTACATTAAAAGGGATACTCCATAACCACAGCACATACAGCGACGGAATACATTCGCTCGAAGAAATGGCTAAGGCCTGCCGCGATGCCGGATATGAATACCTGGGAATCTGTGATCACAGTAAGAGTGCGCAATATGCCGGAGGATTAAGCATTGAAAGAGTAATTGAACAACAGGAAGAAATCAAGCAATTAAATGCTGCGATGGCACCCTTCAAAATATTTTCCGGCATAGAGTCCGATATACTTGCAGATGGAAGTCTTGATTATCCGGACGAAATTCTACAAAGCTTCGACTTTATTGTAGCCTCGGTTCACTCCGGATTAAGAATGGACAAAGACAAGGCCACTACCCGATTACTAAAAGCGATTGAAAATCCCTACACCACCATCTTAGGACACCCCACAGGGCGGCTCCTGCTTTCACGGGAAGGATACCCACTCGACTTTGAAAAAATTCTGCATGCATGCGCCGATCATGGTGTAGTGGTAGAACTAAATGCTCATCCTTACCGGCTGGATCTCGACTGGAGATGGATTGACTATGCCGTAAATCTGGGACTGCAAATAAGCATCAACCCCGACGCCCACTCTACTGAAGGATATGCCGATATGTATTTTGGCGTTTGTGCTGCACGCAAAGGCGGACTCACAATAGCCAACACCTTTAACACCAAAAATCTGACAGAAATCAGCGATTGGTTCAAAAAAAGAAAGGAAAAGTAAGACCACGGTATATTTTTTCCTATATTAGTCAAGCAGATCAAACAGGTTAGCCTATGCCTATCATCAGTTCGGTACTCTCCTGGATCATGAAGCAGCGATTGCATCAAATCGAGCTCTTCATGAAATTCCCGAATGAAGTGCAACAGGATCTCCTGAAGCGACTCATTGTATCAGCCCGTTATACAGAATTCGGACGCAGGTATGATTTTTCGTCTATAAAAAGCAGTCGTGAATTCCGCGATCGTATTCCTCTACAGGATTACGAGAGTCTCAAGCCATACATTCTTCGATTAAAAGCCGGAGAACAGCAATTATTATGGTCGAGTGATGTACGCTGGTTTGCCAAATCAAGCGGCACCACCAACGACAAATCCAAGTTCATTCCGGTAAGTACCGAAGCTTTGGAAGAGTGTCACTACAAAGGAGGAAAAGACCTGCTTTGCCTTTACTTCCACAATAATCCGGAAACACAACTTTTCGACGGCAAGCTCCTTTCACTCGGAGGCAGTCATCAGATCAACTCCCTCAGCAACGATAGTTTCTACGGAGATCTAAGTGCCATACTTATACAGAACCTCCCCTTCTGGATTCAACTCTTCCGCACACCAGAACGATCCATTGCATTGATGGATGAATGGGAAGAAAAGATTGAAAAAATGGCCCAGGCCACCGTCAATGAAAACGTAACAAATATTGCCGGCGTTCCCTCGTGGACACTCGTATTATTGAATCGAATTCTACAGATGAGTGGTAAGAAAGATCTGACCGAAGTATGGCCCAATCTTGAGTTATTTGTGCATGGCGCTGTCAGCTTTACTCCTTACAGGCAACAATTCAAAACACTCATTCCAAAAGCAGACATGTACTATCTCGAAACGTACAATGCATCCGAAGGATTTTTTGGCATCCAGGATCAGCTACGTTCCGAAGAAATGCTCTTGATGCTTGATTACGGAATCTACTACGAATTTTTGCCGATGAGTGAATGGGAAAAAGAACATCCCCAAACGATCACTCTCGATCAGGTAGAGCTCAACGAAAACTACGCAATCGTCATCACTACCAATGCTGGATTATGGCGATATAAAATCGGCGACACGGTAATGTTCACCTCTCTCCATCCCTATCGGATAAAAATAACAGGCAGGACCGCACATTTCATCAATGCATTCGGAGAAGAGCTCATCATTGACAATGCCGAGAGAGCACTGGAAGAAGCTTGTCTGAAGAGTGGTGCCGTAATCAGAGACTACACTGCTGCACCTGTTTATCTTTCCGGAAAGGAAAACGGAGCACACGAATGGCTCATCGAATTTGAAAAACAGCCTGTTGACATTCATGATTTCGCTGTTCTATTTGATGAAGCATTGAAAAAGCAAAACTCCGACTACGAAGCGAAGCGTTATAAAGACAAGATTCTCCGTTTGCCTATCATACGAAACATGCCCTCTGGTACGTTTTATCACTGGATGAAATCGAGAGAGAAATTAGGTGGACAACATAAAGTGCCCAGGTTAGCCAATCATCGCAACTATGTAGATGAAATTTTACGACATGTCCCTGTTAGTTAATCGCCGCTGCTTACTCTTCATGCTGCTGCTAATCACCGGATCATGCCTGCAATTACAGGCACAGGTCCGCGATTCAGTGCAGCAGGTTATCCGGTTCCGCATTGATCCGCTCGGAAATTGCTATTACCAAAAGGGCAGTGATATCATTAAACTGAACTCACAAGGCAAAGAGTTGGTGCGGTACAGCATGAAAGATCTCGGCACACCCACCTCCTTCGACGTAAGTAACCCCATGCGCATTCTGATTTTCTATGCTGAATTCGCTGTAATCAGAATACTCGACAACAATCTGGTAGATCAATCGGAGATCAACTTACGCAACATGGGTATTATCCAGCCCAAAGCGATGGCCGGAACTCCTGACCAGGGAATCTGGATATACGACGACATCAGCGGAAATCTGGTCAAAATCGATAACAAACTCGGAGCCTCCGTCATCTCAGTAGATCTCAGCCAACTTTTGCAACGACGCCCTGTTCCTCTCGCACTACAAGCTAACCAGCAGTGGATTGCCTGGCTCGATAACGAAGAAATAATCGTGTTTGACCAGTTCGGAACCAAGCTTAAATCATTTAAAATCAAAGATCGACCTGTTTTATTTCAATTGGGCGAACAGAGCATCAGCTATACACAATCGGGGCAGAAAATCACCCATCACCTCCGCCTGAACGGGATTGAAGAGGAGGAATTCCCCGCCCCCCCCCTGGCACAAGAAGCCGCTTACTCGGGCACAAAGCTCTGGTACCTGCAAAACGGTACACTGTATATCCCCTGATGAACTTTTCAACACTCTTTGGTTGACTAAAAAACACCGACTATTTTTGAACCTCGGGTAATCACCATTTTTTACCCGAATAAAATCCAACAAATTGGCAACTACACCAAACACTAAGAATATGCATATCGCTGTGGCCGGCAATATCGGTTCAGGAAAAACAACCCTTACCAGTCTGCTGGCAAAAAATCTGAAGTGGGAGCCTCATTTTGAAGATGTGGATGACAATCCTTATCTCAATGATTTTTACGAAGACATGCAACGCTGGTCATTCAACCTTCAGATCTACTTCCTGAATAGTCGCTTCAACCAGATTCTGAAAATCAGAAAGAGTAATAAAACAGTTATTCAGGATCGTACTATTTATGAAGATGCTTACATCTTTGCACCGAACCTTCACGCGATGGGATTAATGACCACCCGTGATTTCAATAACTACCTGGAGCTGTTTAACCTCATGAGTAATTTTGTGCAGCCACCTGATCTGATGATTTATCTTCGTGGCAGTGTTCCTGCACTGGTGAATCAGATTCAGAAACGTGGACGTGCATATGAAAACTCTATTCGTCTCGATTATCTTAAACGATTAAACGAGCGTTATGAAGCGTGGATCTCCCAATACGAATCAGGTAAATTATTAATCATCGATATCGACGATATCAACTTCGCAGAGAACCCTGAACATCTGGGTATGGTGATTAACAAAATCAACGCAGAATTACACGGACTCTTCTAAAAAGAATCGCGTTCAACTATTATAGAATCCCGGTTATTCGACCGGGATTTATTTTTTATTAATTCCTTCTATTACTTTTTTGGTGATATCGAGCGAATCATTCGCGAATAAAATTCCACCACCGCGGGAATAACCGAGAATAAAATCAAACTTATTCGACTTATTAAACTCTTTAAGGTAAGTCATCAGGTCATTCTGAATGCTATCGGTTAATGCAGCTTCTTCCTCTTTCAGTTTGTCGAGCAGATTATCACGTTCCTGCATTAAGCCCTGTTGTTTTCTCATCAAAGCTTCTTCGCGCAACTGACGCTCTCCGTCACTCATACCTGCTGCCTTCTGCTGGTAGTCCTGAACTTCCTTTTCCAACGCACTTCCTCTCGCCGTCAACATCCGGTCGAGGCTATCCTTTTTCTTCTCCATACGGTCCTGAAGTTCATTAAAAAACGAATAATTGTCCATCAGTGAATCGGAGTTCACGAACACCACTTTCGAGCTGGCAGCAGGTCCGGTTACCACCACAGGTTCTTCCTTAGAATACACCTTAAAATACAGGAATGCCACTGCCACCAGCAGTATAACATTGAGAATCAGCGATACTTGTTTCAATTTGAAGGATATTTTGGTCAAAGATATTAAAGCTTTCTGATACATGGTAAATGCCTCAACTGCCGTACCTTTGCAGCCTTATTTGAAGTTATGAGTATCATTCAGGAAATCAAGAAACGCCGCACATTTGCCATCATCAGTCACCCCGATGCCGGGAAAACCACCCTCACGGAAAAATTTCTGCTTTTTGGTGGAGCGATTCAAACTGCAGGAGCGGTAAAATCAAACAAGATTAAAAAAAGTGCCACTTCCGATTTCATGGAGATTGAAAGACAGCGGGGAATCTCCGTTGCTACCTCAGTCATGAACTTTGAGTACAATGACACTTTAATCACTCTGCTTGACACACCGGGTCACAAGGACTTTGCTGAAGATACCTATCGCACACTTACCGCTGTTGACAGTGTTATTCTTGTTGTAGACTGCCAGAAAGGGGTCGAGGAACAAACTTACAAGCTCATGGAAGTATGCCGCATGCGACGCACGCCGGTAATCATCTTCGTTAACAAAATGGACCGTGAAGGTCAATACCCTTTTGACTTACTCGATGAACTGGAACAGAAACTAAACATCAAAGTCCGCCCGCTCAGCTGGCCCATCAGTTTAGGACAAACATTCAAGGGTGTATACAATCTTTACGATAAGAGTATTTATGCCTTCACACCCGGCTCCAGTAAAAAACCTGATGGAGTACACATCACCAGCCTGCAAGACCCTCAGATAGATCTCCTCGCAGGCCCTTATGCTTCCCAATTACGCGAAGATGTAGACCTTATTGAAGGTGTATATGAACCGTTCGACCGATCCACTTACTTAAGCGCTGATATCGCGCCGGTATTCTTCGGATCAGCCATCAATAACTTCGGAGTAAAAGAAATGCTCGACACCTTCATCGACATCTCACCTGAGCCCGGAAGTCGTCCCACAGATAAACGCGAAATCACTCCTGAAGACAAAAATTTCAGCGGTTTCATCTTCAAGATACACGCCAACCTCGACCCACGACACCGCGACAGAATTGCCTTCTTACGGGTATGCAGCGGAAAGTTTGAACGCGGGAAATTTTATCATCATGTACGCCTCGACAAAGACCTGCGGTTTAACAATCCAGCCACCTTCCTCGGACAAAGCAAAAGCATCGTAGAGGAAGCATTTCCCGGAGATGTAATCGGACTATACGACTCCGGTAATTTTAAAATCGGCGATACACTCACAGAAGGAGAAGACTTCCAGTTCCAGGGTATTCCGAACTTCTCTCCTGAAATCTTCAAAGAGCTGGTGAACACCGATCCGATGAAAACCAAGCAACTCGAGAAAGGTATCAATCAGCTCACCGACGAAGGGGTTGCACAGTTATTTACGCAGTACGGCGGCAACAGGAAAATTGTAGGAACCGTTGGAGAGCTCCAGTTTGAAGTAATTCAATACCGACTTGAGCACGAATACGGCGCATCCTGCCGGTTTAATATGATGAATATTTTCAAAGCATGCTGGGTCACCTGCGACGACAAAGCCAAGCTCGATGAGTTTGTACGTTTCCGGCAACATCAGGTAGCGACAGACAAAGACGGAAATATTGTTTACCTCGCCGACTCACAATGGATGCTTGATCAGATGATAAAAAATCATCCGGATGTACAATTCCATTTCACGTCAGAATTTAAACGACAAGCTGAAAGTTAATCATTACAACATCTGCAAACGAGGAGCAAAAGCCCATTCCAAAAACTGGGGCATCACCTCCGCCCAGGTATCCTCATGATGACGGCCACCTTGCACCTCTACATACTCCACATCCTTTCCACGTTCGTAGCCCAGTTGTTCTAATTCAGCAATAACATCCAGTGTATCTTCGATAGCGTCGATGATACCATTATTATTCCGGTCGGACATTTCATCCTCCGTACCACATTGAAACCAGAAACGCTGATTACTTTTTGAATCGGTACTTCGAACAATACGATGCATAATCCGATCGGCTGTATCATCATACCCTTCATTATACCCTTTACTTCTCCACCAAAAAGAACCGGAAAAGACACCTGCAGTACCGAAGATATGCGGGTAATTCCATGCAATATCAAATGCCGACAATCCACCCAATGAAAAACCGGCAATTGCTGTAGATGCTGCACCTTCAGCCACGCGGAAATTTTTCTTCAACAATGGCAACAGCTCATTCACTACAAATCGGGAATACTTCAACGCCTTATCGCCTCTGCTTTTATAATCCGGAACACCGGATACACCATACTCCTGCAAACGGTTATGTGCATGGACACCACAAACTATCAGTGGCGGAATTTTATTTTCTTTATACAATTCCAATAACGCCTCTTTGATTTTAACCTTCATCATGGATTGCCCATCATTCAAAATCAGCAAACGAAAATTAAACTGAGGAGTTTCTTCATACCAAGGAGGAAGAAGAATTTCCATTTTCACACGATGACGTAACGCCGCAGAATAAAAATCTTCTATAAAAACTGAACGCAGAATTTTTTTTGGTTCAGTCGATTTCTCTTCTTTACGGCGATTATTTTTCTTTTCGGGCAAACTCATGGAACAGGTTAGATGACGACAAAAATACAGTACTCACTTTCTCAAAGTTAGGAAAACAGCGTCAATTACGTTCAGTTAAGAACAAATCACTGTGAATACCTTAACGGGTAACAGGCTTGTATACCAGATCGCCCCGTTCTATTTGCTGAACAATTGCTTCAATCAGGGCATCATCGCCGGCAGCATCGTACTCACTTTTCAAATTGGAACCGAACAGACGGGCAAGACCCTGCCAGAAAAACGCCTGCAACGATCCTCTTAATTCTTTCACCAGATGATAAGAAGTTGAACCGGTTTCCCTGTCGATCAGTTTAATCAGAATCCGTCCTTGGGTAACGGTTAATTTTTTTAAGTCTTTCTCGAATTGCTTTTTCAAGAGAGCTTCCTCCTGTTTAATAAATTTCTTTCTCGCCCTTTCATTAGGAATATTGGCGATACTATCATTGATATATTTCAACTGAGTTGCTGCCAGTTTCGCATAGGGATATGCCCGTAAAACATCTCTTTTCAGTTTCAGATAGGCTTTCAGACGCGCTGCAGCTTCCGGAGATATGGTCTCATAAATGACTACAGGAGCCATGTGTGCGAGAGGAATAGTATCGCCATCCACTACGGTTCCCAACATCCGGTATCTTCCATCGGGCATTAGCACCTGTGCATCGGCATTACCGGCCAGGAGAATAAAGAGCAGTACAATGCAATATCTAATCATAATATGCAGTCTGACCCAATTATGTGCCAAACTCAGGATCTATTCAATTTCCAGGCGGAAAATCCCCCAACCTGAGGATCAGAATTAGTGACAGCAGCAACATTTCCTTTGGATTGAAGTTCCTTCGACACTAAGGCCGCCGCCAACAACTCATCTTCATCGAATACCGGCTTCAGGACTTCCGGTGTAAAATAAAGTTTCACGAAGTTGGTATCAAAGTTTCCGCTGGTAAAAGCTTCATGCTTCATTACGTAGCTGCAGAATGGAAGTGTAGTTTCGCAGCCAACAATAGTATATTCATCAATTGCACGAATCATGCGCTGAATAGCCTGCTCTCTGTTCTCACCCCAGGTAATCAATTTCGCAATCATCGGATCATAATAAATCGGAATATCCATTCCTTCCTCAAATCCATCATCCACTCTGACCCCTGTTCCTTGAGGACGCTTATATCTTTTCAGATTGCCAATATCGGGCAAGAAGTTATTGGTTGGATCTTCTGCGTATACACGAACTTCCACTGCATGGCCGTTAATTTTCAGATCTTCCTGACGGAAAGAAATTGGATGACCTTCCGCAATATGTATTTGTTCCTTTACCAGATCAACACCGGTAATCATTTCCGTAACCGGATGTTCTACCTGCAGTCGGGTATTCATCTCCAGGAAATAAAAATTTAGTTTTTCATCCATCAGAAATTCAACAGTACCCGCTCCCACATAATTACAGGCCTTCGCCACAAGGACAGCACACTCACCCATTGCTTTTCTGATAGCCGGCGTCAAAACAGAACTTGGGGCTTCCTCTACCACTTTCTGATGACGACGCTGAACTGAGCATTCCCTTTCAAAAAGGTACACCACATTCCCATGGGTATCGCCCAACACCTGAATTTCGATGTGACGAGGAGAGCCAACATATCTTTCAATAAATACAGAACCATCGCCGAATGCAGACATTGCTTCACTCACCGCTCTCTGTAACATTTCTTCAAACTGATCTTCCTGCTCCACAATCCGCATTCCTTTACCCCCACCACCGGCTGAAGCTTTGATCAGGATCGGGAAGCCCACTTCTTTTGCTACTTTTTTCGCCTCCTGAATATCGCTGATTGCATAATCGGTGCCCGGAACAAGAGGGATATTATATTGTTTCGCAGCAGCCTTCGCAGCCAGTTTACTGCCCATCATCTCCATAGCTTCGGGAGAGGGTCCGATCAGCACAAGTCCCTGCTTCTTCACTTCGCGGGCAAAAACAGCATTCTCCGACAAGAATCCATAACCCGGATGGATGGCCTGTGCTCCGGTCCGAAGTGCAGCATCAATGATTTTATCAATTACCAGATAACTCTGATTAGAAGGAGCCGGACCGATTAAAACTGCTTCATCCGCATAACGGACATGCAAGGCATTTCGATCTGCCTCCGAATAAACAGCTACTGTTTTAATTCCCATTTCACGGGCAGTACGCATAATTCGCAAGGCGATTTCACCACGATTGGCAACGAGGATTTTGGTAAATTTCATGGGATAAAACTAATAACTATCCTCTAAATTTTAAAGATTGGAATAGTCTGATTTCAGCTATTTCTCCACAACCAAACGCCAAAAACGACAGGAATATTACTTAGCTGCTTGTCCCAACAACTCCTTTGCCTTCTCTTTTGATACCTGGCGAGAAGGATCGTCCTTTGAAGGCATTGTTCCAAAGAGATAATCCCAACAAGGATTTGAAACCCCAAAAGCCGAATCTTCCGACTTATAATGATGCAAGGCATGGTGTGTCCATAAAAACTTCAGGAAATGAGCAGGCGGACGATATCTGTGTACTGCATAATGAACCAACAGATACGTTGAGTATCCGCTAAGGAATCCCGGGAAAAACAATAGAACATATTTCCCCGAAAGCATTGAAAAAAAACCATAAAAGATCAATGCAATAAACACTGACAACACAGGCGGCATTACCAATCGATCTTTATCACGCGGAAACTCATGATGAACTCCATGCACTTTGTATTTAAACGCCAATTGCTTTTCTGTTACAGCATGAAAATGAAAGACCCAACGATGAATGGCATATTCTACGAATGAAAAAGTCAGTAAACCCAATGGAAACATATAACTCAGTTTCCAAAACTCAATCTCGGGTCTGCCTCCTGCATAGATCAGAAGAGCGATTGAAATAATAAAATACAGTGAAACCGGAATCGCAAAATGTGTCCGTGTCAAAGCCTCCAGAAACCTGTTCCGGAAAAGCGAGGTGGTACCTTTGTTTTTAACTTCGTAGGATCTCATTGAAAAGAAATGATTGAAGCAAATATAGAAGGCAGTTCAGTAAAAGTACGAACGATTGAGGAGGCTAAATATTCTATTCAGGCTCTAAATTCTTTGCTTCCTCCCTTAAATGAAGAAAGCCCCCGTCATCCGGAGGCTTTCTTATAATTATTTAGGCTGATTATCCGACAACTTTCTGTACCAGATCAGCAGCTTCTTTCAATTCAATAGCGGAGGAAACTTTGAGTCCGCTCTGATCAATCAGTTTTTTCGCTTCGTCAGCATTGGTTCCCTGCAAACGTACGATGATAGGAACCGGAATTTCACCGATATTATTATAGGCATCAACAATTCCCTGAGCTACACGATCGCAACGCACGATTCCACCGAAGATATTCACAAGAATAGCCTTCACATTCGGATCCTTGAGGATAATACGAAACGCCTGTTCTACACGAGCTGCGTTTGCGGTACCGCCTACGTCCAGGAAGTTAGCAGGTTCACCGCCGGCCAGCTTAATGATATCCATGGTAGCCATTGCCAATCCAGCACCATTCACCATGCAACCAACGTTACCATCCAGTTTCACGTAATTGAGGTTATGCTCCCCTGCTTCCACTTCAGTAGGATCTTCTTCAAGCACATCGCGGAGAGCAGCATAATCCGGGTGACGGAACAAACCGTTTTCATCCAGATCTACTTTAGCATCAACCGCGATAATTTTATCATCTGAAGTCTTGAGAACCGGGTTAATTTCAAACAATGCTGAATCAGTCTCAACATACGCCTTATATAAAGCCGACACAAAGCGGGTCATTTCTTTGAATGCATTTCCGCTCAAACCAAGGTTAAAAGCGATTTTACGGGCTTGAAATGCCTGAAGTCCTACTTTAGGATCAACTTCCTCCTTGAAAATACGTTCTGGCGTTTTTTCTGCCACTTCTTCGATATCCATACCGCCCTCGGTTGAATACATAATGATATTGCGACCGGTTTGGCGATTCAGCAATACACTCATATAGAACTCGGCAGTTGGATTAGCACCCGGATAATAGACATCCTGCGCAACCAATACCTTATGTACTTTCTTTCCTGCAGCTGTAGTTTGAGGAGTTACCAGGTTCATTCCGATGATCTGGCCTGCCTTTTCCTTCACTTCGTCCAGATTCTTTGCCAATTTCACACCGCCGCCTTTTCCGCGACCACCTGCGTGGATTTGCGCCTTCACCACCCACCATTGAGTGCCGGTTTGTTCGCTAAGTTTTTTGGCCGCTTCTACCGCCTGATCAGCTGTTTCCGCTACAATCCCTTCCTGGATGGCAACACCGAAACTTTTCAGAATCTGTTTACCCTGGTATTCGTGTAAATTCATAAGGTTCTATTATTTGCGCTGCAAAAATAATGAAATGACCATAACCCGGGACATTTCAACCTTTTATTAGAGACAAAGAATATCAACAGGTTACAAAATAATGTTCATAGAATATGATTCTACGACAAATGTCCGTTTAGTTTAGCTTACTTTTGTGCACAGATATCTCTATGGAAAGCATCAGTCACTTAAAACCCGGGAAGAAAGCCCCCGCTCTCAAGGGCAAAGATCAGGAAGGAAACACCGTTGCATTAAGTGACTACTCCGGCAAAAAAGTAATTCTCTTTTTTTACCCCCGGGATATGACCCCAACCTGCACCACTCAGGTTTGCAATCTGCGGGACCACCACACCATCCTTCTTAAAGAGGGCTATCGGATAATTGGTGTTAGCGCCGACGATCATCACCAACACAAGAAGTTTGCTGCGCTGAACAAGTTACCCTATCCATTGGTTGCTGACCCGGATTTCAAGATTGTGAAGAAATACGGTGTTTGGGGAGAGAAAGTCCTGCATGGAAAAACGTTCACCGGAATCCACCGAACCACTTTCATTATTGACGAAGCCGGTATTATTAAACATATCATACCGAAGGTGAAATCTGCAGATCATGCAGCCCAAATCATGGAGCTAATCGAGCAGGACAAAGAATAAATTCTACCAGTTAACAGCTGAAACAAAGCGATCATTGCCGCTCATATCGTGGTATATTCTGACATCAGAATAACCCTTCTGTTCCAGCATTTCTGCTACTTCTTCGCCATGCGCCCTGTTTATCTCGAACCAGAGTCGTCCACCCTTTTTTAGTTGCTGACTGCTAAAATCAGCGATAATCCGGTAAAATAACAAAGGCTCATCATCCGGAACAAAGAGAGCGAGATGCGGCTCAAACTTCACCACATTGGGATGCATTTCATTTATTTCCTCCATGCGAACATAAGGCGGATTGGAAACAATCACCTCGAATAAAGGTAAATCGCTTTCCGGACAATTCTCCTCCAGCACATTCCACTTAAAGATGTTTAGCGGCAACGACAACACACGACTGTTTTCAGCTGCCAACTCCAGGGCCACATCGCTCACATCAGCTGCAAAAACTTTTGCCGAAGTAAAATGATGTTTCAAGGCCAATGCAATACACCCACTACCGCAACAAATATCCAGCAGATTCGCCTCCTCCGGCAGTGAATAATCCTGAATAAAAGAAACCAGTTCTTCGGTTTCAGGACGAGGGATCAGCACATCACCGGAAACGAGAATTTTCAGGTCGTGAAACCATGTATATCCCAAAACGTGCTGCACCGGTTCGCCGGTCTTTAATCGCACAAGATCCTTTTCCAGCACAGACAATTGTTCATCCGGCAGCTCACGGTCTTCCTGAAAACGGAGTTCACTAAATGACAATTTCAATCTTTCCTGCAACAAGAGTTTAACCAAAGCATTGACTTCTGCGCTATCATACACCTCTGCCAATTCATTCTTACACTTTTCAGAAAATGCAGCTATCTTCATAAGACAAATATAACAGATTTCTTTTTTTAGAAGTTCTATTCGGCGGGAACTGCTATTTTTGCACACCTTCCATGACAAATCACTCCACCTTCATTCAACGCTGCATTCAACTTGCCCGACTAGGCAATGGCAACACGGCTCCAAATCCGTTGGTGGGATCAGTGATTGTAAAGGAAGATAAAATAATCGGCGAAGGATATCATCAACAATATGGCGGTCCACATGCAGAAGTTGAAGCTATCAACAATGTAAAAAATCAGGATGATCTTTTAACGAGTACAATTTATGTCAATCTCGAGCCGTGTTCACATCATGGAAAAACTCCTCCTTGTGCAGATTTGATTATTTCGAAAAGAATTCCACGTGTGGTCATCGGCATGCAGGATCCGTTTGCACAAGTGAATGGAGAAGGCATCCGTAAATTAAAATCTGCAGGCATCGAAGTTATCACCGGCATAGAAGAAGAGGCTTGTAGGGAACTCAATAAACGATTTATCACCTTCCATGAAAAAAAGCGGCCGTACATCATTTTGAAATGGGCCGAAACTGCTGATAAAAAAGCAGGACTTCCAGACAGAGAAGTACGAATCAGCAATGAGCAAACTCGACTTCTCACACATCAGTGGAGACATGAAGAACAAGCCATCCTTGTCGGAGCGGGCACTGTTCTTTGCGACAACCCAAATCTTACCACCACTGCCTATCCCGGAAAATCCCCTATCCGTTTACTGGCTGATCCATCCGGAAGACTCAGTGACCAACATCATTTAAATGTATTTGATAATTCGGTCCGCACGATAGTCATCACAAATGCTTCCAACGTTTCATATAAAAACGCTGAAGTAATTAAAACTGATCCATCGGGAAATTATCTGGAACAGCTTCTGCATCATCTTTACCAACTAGGAATTCAATCGCTACTTGCCGAAGGAGGCCCCAGACTTCACCAACTTTTTCTGGATTCAGGTCAATGGGATGAATGCAGGATTTTTTCGGCAGAACATTCACTTCCCGAAGGTATACCCGCAGCAACAGCACCAGAAGGCGAACCGACAATCAGTTTCATAGGCGACAATATTCTCAGGGAATATAAAAACTCACAAAGCAAATGACAGCAACACTATTCATCACTTTATTAATCGCCTCGCTGCTTTCCGCCTTGCTTTATGTGATTCTAAAATATTTTCAAAAATGGAATATTTATAATTTACACGGACTCACCTTTAACTACATTACTGCAGCCACCTTTTCATTTTTCAGTAATTATGAAGAGAACAGTGCATTGCTACCTCAGGTTCCTGATTTTTTACCATTCACTATACTAATCGGATGTTTATTCATCAGTGTATTTTATATTGCAGCACTAACGGCGCAAAAATGCGGGATTGCCGTCACATCCATCGCCGGAAAGATGTCGATGGTTGTACCCATCACCATGAGCTTTTGGCTTTACGGAGATAAAATCACGATAGTAAAAGTCATCGGAATTTTACTTGCACTAACAGCCGTTGTACTCAGTAGTATCCGAAAAGAAAACAAAACAGAAAACACAACAGAAAACACAACAGCAACAGCCGGCAAGTGGTTATGGATACTTCCAGTACTATTATTTGCAGGCAGCGGAGTGGTTGATTCGTCGATCAGTATATCTCAACATTATTTCATCGACGAAAAAAATCAGGATATATTCATGGCATTTTTATTCGGTTCAGCCGGACTAATCGGAGCCATTGCCACTATTTACAAACGGTTCAAAGACGGAGTGCGAGTAGAGATTAAAAGTATTGGAGCCGGAGTATTTCTTGGAATCACCAATTACTATTCGCTGGACTTCCTTCTTCGCGCACTTGCAGCAGAAGGTGCAGAAAGTTCAGTAGTATTTGCGCTTTGTAATGTGCTTGTAGTTTTGATATCCAGTTTGTTTGCCATCACCCTCTTCAAAGAAAAACTCAGCAAAGCGAATTTCGGAGGATTGGCGCTGGCTATTATCAGCATTCTTTTGCTGTCAAGATAATGTTGTTTGACGATACATATCTCACTATTGCATCTCCATCCAGCGGCGAGTACCGTGATCGTGGAAGCAAATTTATAGGATTTGCATATCCCGTAAAATCGGAAGAAGAAGCCAAACAACATATTCAACATTTACGTAAAGAACACCCACAAGCCAATCATCATTGCTCAGCATTTCGATTGAGTCCCGATCCAACCGTATTCCGCGCAAGTGATGACCGGGAACCTAGTGGCTCAGCCGGCAAACCAATATTAGGTGCCATCACTTCAAAAGGGCTAACAGATGTATTAGTAGTGGTGGTCCGTTATTTCGGAGGAACATTATTAGGCGTCCCGGGACTCATCAACGCCTATCGGACAGCCGCAGCAGCAGCGCTTGACAACGCCACCATAAAAGAAGAATTGATCACCGAACAGTATGCCATTAGTTTTTCCTATGATCTCATGAATGATGTTCATCATTTCCTACGACAATTTCCTGTAAAAATTAAATCACAGGAATTCGAAGATCCTTGCCGGATCATTTTCGATATTCGCAAAAGTGCCGCATTACAAATCGAAGCAAAAATCAAAGACCACCCCAGCCTTAGTTATCAGGCACAACTCGAACATCTCTAAACATGCAACTCCTAAAAAAACTCTGCAGTATTCATGCCCCATCCGGAAACGAAGGCCCAATGCAGGAATTCCTACTTGACTATATACATGCTGAAAAAAGCAACTGGGCAGTACAACCGGAAATCGTACACGGAGATGACTTTCAGCATTGCATCGTACTTGTATTCGGACAACCTAAAGTTGCAGTATATGCACATATCGACAACATTGGTTTTCAGGTTCGCTATGGTCGTCAATTAATTAAGATAGGAGGACCAAAAGTTGTCACCGGATACAAGCTCACCGGAAGAGACAGCAATGGACTTGTAGATTGTGAACTGCATGTTAACGAAGAAGATAATAGTTTAAGCTACAGTGGCGACAGGGAAATTGATCGTGGCACACCACTTAGTTTTAAAATGAATTTCCGTGAAGACAATCAATGGGTGCAATCCTGTTATCTTGATAACAGACTTGGAGTGTACGTTGCCCTTGAACTCGCCAAAACACTGGAGAACGGAGTAATCGTATTCAGTTGCTGGGAAGAACATGGTGGAGGATCTGTTGCATACATTGCCCGATACTTATGGGAGCGATTCCGTCTGCGCAAAGCATTAATCAGCGATATCACCTGGGTAACTGAAGGCGTTCATCCAGGCAAAGGTGTAGCAGTTTCACTCCGCGATTCCGGAATTCCGCGAAGAGTTTATATAGACGAGATTTGCCGGATTTTGCAACAGCACGGAATCGAATTCCAGTTAGAAGTAGAAAACGCAGGAGGCAGTGACGGCAACGAATTACAAAAACAACCATATCCCATCGATTGGTGTTTTATCGGAGCGCCGGAAGACATGGTACATAGTCCGGACGAAAAGGTACACAAATCAGATATCGAGTCGATGATCAAAGCATACCAGCTTTTAATGAAGGCGCTCTAAGTTGATCAGATTCAACCGTTATAATAAGAAGCCAGCTTCGATAATAACTCAGCCGGTGCCTTACATGGTCGCCCCGAGGAACGCTCAATAAATACCAGCGTTGTTTCAGCAGAAGTCAGCAGCGTATTTTCTGCATTAAAGATTTCATACTGAAAAACAATCCGAACCGAAGGCATCACCGGAATTTTCGTGCGAATTGTCAGCAAATCATCGTACAAAGCCGGTTTAAAATACTTAACTTTATACTCGAGAACAGGAAGCATAAAACCCTCCTCCTCCATCTGCCTATAACTCATTCCTAAATCGCGTAAAGCTTCTACACGAGCCACTTCAAAATAAGAAGCATAATTACCGTAATAGACATAACTCATCTTATCGGTTTCTGCGTAACGAACACGCACCTTTGTTTCGGACAAATACATAACTTCAGATTCAGGTTGAAATGCAAATTAAACATATTTTCAGGAGAATAAAACTTCATCAACTCACAGCCAGGAGTTTTTCCTTGCTAATTCTGCTGACAGGAATTTTAATCTCTTCCTGCCAGCCAAAGTACATAGCCTCATCACAGGAAAGCAAACAATATATCTTTTCGCCTCAGAAAGATTCTGCTCAGGACCTTAGGATGCTAGAACTCACGCAGCCATACCGTGATAGTTTGGCACGAAGCATGAACAGGATCATTGCCAACGTAACCACACCATTAACCAAGGAATTACCCGAAGGCAATCTCGGGAATTTCTGTGCTGACGGTTGCATGCGGGTCGCCACATTAAAATGCATCGAAAAAAAGCTTCCACTCCCCGACTTTCTGTTTCTCAATCACGGTGGATTACGGACATCAATTCCTGCAGGCGAAATCACTATAGGAAATATTTACGAAGTCATGCCATTTGAAAACGAACTGGTAATGATTCGCCTCACAAAAAATCAGGTTGATACCTTATTGAATTACATTGCTAAAAAAGGAGGCGCTCCGGTATCCGGCATCCGGTTTAAAATTGAGAACGAACAAGCAACACAAATCATCTTCAGCAGAAACAATGATAAAAATCAATCGAGTTACACTGTCATCACATCAGACTATTTAGCCAATGGAGGTGATGGATTTGAATTTCTGAAGACTATACAAAAAACCAATCTTGACATAAAAGTACGAGATGCATTAATTCAGGACTTCAGTGAATTTGGAAAACGCAATGAATCAATAAATATTTCGAAGGATGGCCGCATATATAAAAACTAACCGACGAGAATTTTTACTCACCGGAATAAAGGCACTCGCCTTCACCACACTCGCAGGAATCCCCTCTGAAATCCTCGCAGCGCGTGGAGTAAAGAGACTCACTATTCTACATACTAACGATACGCATAGCCGAATTGATCCATTCCCCGCCAACGACCCGAAATTCCCCGGCATGGGCGGAGTTGCCAGACGCACCACGATCATTCGCCAAATCCGAAACGAAAGCGAAAACGTGCTATTGCTGGACGCAGGAGATATCTTTCAGGGTACACCTTACTTCAATTTATTTGGCGGAGAAGTCGAATTCAAAGCGATGACGGCCATGGGTTACGATGCTGCCACACTGGGAAATCATGATTTCGACAACGGCATTGAAGGACTAATCAGGCAATTACCTCATGCCAAGTTCCCCTTCCTCAATATCAACTATGATTTAAGTAATACTGCACTGGACGCACATGTCGAAAAGTTTCGTATCTTTGAGAGAGACGGTATCAAGGTTGGTGTCTTTGGAGTAGGGATTGAACTCAAAGGTCTTGTAGATGAGCGCTTAACCACCAACATACATTATCAGGATCCGTTAGAGTTGGCAAATAAAACCGCATCACACCTGAAAAACGACCGGAATTGCCACCTTGTAATTTGCCTGTCGCACCTGGGCTACAGATATGAAAACAGTAAAATCAGTGATACAGTACTGGCTATGAATACTAAAAATATAGATTTGATTTTGGGCGGACACACCCACACTTTCCTCGACGAACCGGTTATAGTAAAAAATTCCGAAGAAAAAAATGTTTTGATCGCACAAACCGGCTGGGGCGGAATTCGTCTCGGGAGAATTGACTTTTTGCTGGAGGAAAAAGGTCGAAAAGTCAGCCATGTCTCCTCTGCTATAAAAATTTCTTAAAAGTCAAGGCGAAAAAAATTTTTTTTTGACATCTTTTTAAACAATATTTGCCGAGTACAATTTGAGTACAACAATTCAATCAACAATTCCACCAGTAATTTCAAATGCCTTCCGCAGGTATGCAAAAAGATAAAGACACAATAACCAAAGAGAATACTCACGAGTTAGTATGGGAAAACTGTTTGAAGTTGATCAAAGACAATGTAAACCCTCAAAATTTCAAGACCTGGTTTGAGCCAATCAAGGCTGTTAAGCTGGATCAGAACACTTTAACTATTGAGGTTCCAAGTCAGTTCGTTTATGAATGGCTGGAAGAGCACTACATTGGCCTATTGCGTAAAACGATTAAACGTGAACTAGGTACAGAAGGTCGTTTAGAGTATTCCATTTTAATGGAGAATTCTACTCAAAACGCTAAGCCTTATACTGTTAAAGTTCCTGCTAAAGGGAATAGCGGATTGAAGAATCCTGCAGTACCAATGCCACAGCAAATCAGCGGCGGAATCCGGAATCCTTTTATCATTCCCGGTCTGAAGAAAATTGATATTGATTCTCAATTAAATTCAAATTATTCGTTTGACAATCTTGTTGAAGGCGATTGCAATCGTCTCGCAAGATCAGCCGGTTACGCTGTAGCTCAGAAGCCAGGCGGTACATCTTTCAACCCACTCTTAATATATGGTGGAGTTGGACTTGGAAAGACTCACTTAGCGCATGCTATTGGTATTGAGATTAAAAACAACTTCCCGAACAAAACAGTACTGTATGTTCCCAGCGAGAAGTTTATGCATCAATTTGTTGACTCCGTAAAAAACAACAGTCAAAACGATTTTATTCATTTCTATCAGATGATGGACGTACTCATCATCGATGATATTCAGTTCTTTGCGGGTAAAGAGAAGACACAGGACGTTTTCTTCCACATCTTCAACCACCTTCACCAAAACAACAAACAAATCATCCTGACCTGCGATAAACCACCAGTTGATCTTCAGGGAATGGAACAGCGACTTCTCTCCCGATTCAAATGGGGTTTAGCTGCTGATCTGCAGGTACCTGATCTTGAAACACGTATTGCGATTCTGAAGAAGAAAATGTACGTGGACGGAATTGAACTATCGAATGAAATCACCGAGTATATTGCACTGAGTATCACCAACAATATCCGTGAACTTGAAGGCGCTTTAATTTCGATCATCGCACAATCATCACTTAACAAAAAGCCGATCACTCTTGAATTGGCGAAACAGATGATTGACAAATTTGTGAAGAATACCGTTCATGAAATTTCCATCGATTATATCCAGAAAGTTGTTTGTGATTACTTTGAACTTCCACTTGAAGTACTGAAGTCTAAAACCCGTAAGCGTGAAGTAGTTCAGGCTCGTCAATTAGCGATGTATTTCAGTAAACAGTTCACAAAATCCTCTTTGTCGAATATCGGAATGCATTGTGGCGGAAAGGACCATGCTACAGTATTGCATGCATGCCGTACAGTCAACAATCTGATGGATACAGACAAGAAGTTTAAGGCGCAGGTAGTAGATCTCCAAAAGAGAATTAACCTCAGCCGTTAATAACTATAAAAGAGCGAGATAAAAGTCCCGGCCAACAGCGGTCGGGACTTTTTATTTTTACAGCCTCTTGCAGATAAATCCAATCGATATGAAAATTCTAATGGTATGCCTGGGCAATATTTGTCGCTCTCCTTTGGCAGAAGGTATTATACGTCAAAAACTCGCCCACCACAAAAACAGCGTTACCATTGATTCTGCCGGAACCGGAGGCTGGCATGCCGGAGAAGCACCTGATCGCCGATCTATAGCCATTGCAGAGCGCCACCATATTGATATTTCGGAACAAAGAGCCCGTAAACTCGTAAAGTCAGACCTCGACTCCTTTGATATCATTTTTGCCATGGACGCATCGAATTATAGAGATATAAAGGCAATGGCAAACGATAGCCAACAAGAAAAAATTCATCTTTTCCTGGAATTTGCCGGAATGGGACAGAAAGATGTTCCAGATCCATGGTATGGCGACATGACTGATTTTGAATCAGTTTACCACCTTCTGGACAAGGCTGGTGACGAAGTTGTGCTTCGGCTGGAAGCCCTCCTCTTAAAAAAATCCTAAACCTTTCAGTTTCACTACTTTCTCCGCATTAAAATTTACCTTATCTTTGCGGCTCTTAAAAAAATAAAACTGCTTCATAGCGCATGTCAGACGATAAAAATACGGGCTTAGATGTAGCCGAAAGCATTGATAAAGCTGAATCCTATATCCATGACAATAAAAAGAGTCTTGGTATTATTGGCGGAGCTCTTGTAGCTGTAGTTCTCGCTTATTTTGGATACACTCAATTCATTGTAAAACCGCAAGAAGAAAATGCTCAGCAGGAAATGTTTATGGCTGAGCAATACTTTGGTCAGGATAGTGCTGCCCTTGCCATCAATGGTGACGGTTCATATCCCGGTTTCCAGGAGATAATTGACAATTACAGTTCAGCTCCATCCGGCAACCTTGCCAATTATTATTTAGGAATGAGTCTCCTTAAAAAAGGAGATTATGAGAAAGCAATTGAAGCACTGAAAAACTACGATGCTGAAGACGATATCACTGGTGCACTTGCATTAGGCGGCATTGCATCTGCACATCTGGAGTTGAATCAACTTGACGAGTCGCTGAACTTCTTCAAAAAAGCTGCAGACTGGGATGATAACAATTTCACCCGTCCACTCTTCATGATGCGTCAGGCCTTCGTATATGAAAAGAAGAACGATTATCAGTCTGCCATTGATATTTACAATCAGATTAAAAACGACTTCCCATTTAGTTCTGAAGCACGTGATATTGAAAAATATATTGGTCGTGCTGAAGCATCATTAGGAAAATAATTTTCAGATGTCGTCTGCACACCAGTCACTCTCAAAACTTCCGGAAAATTTACACAATGCCGAATCTTTCAGGTTCGGCATTGTCGTTGCAGAATGGAACGACACCATCACCTTTGCACTTCGTGACGGGGCAATTGAAGCTTTAAAACTGGCTGGGGCATTAGATCAAAACATTATTGTCAGACAAGTCCCCGGAAGTTTTGAACTCACCGCAGGAGCATCCCTCCTTCTTCAGGATTCGTCTTATGACGCTGTTATTTGTCTCGGCTGTGTAATTCAAGGAGAAACAAAACACTTTGATTTTATCTGCCACAGCGTTTCACAAGGACTCACTTCACTCACTATTAAATACAACAAACCTGTTATTTTCGGAGTATTGACTCCCGACACTATGCAACAGGCAATTGATAGAGCCGGAGGTAAATACGGGAACAAAGGTTTTGAAGCCGGAGTAACTGCAGTGCAGATGGCAGCCCTATTCCAAAAGAAATAATCAAGCTTTAGTAGTTACTTCCATGGGCAGGTGATTTTTCATCACCCGGAAAAGATCCTTTGATGTAAATGGCTTTCCTATATGAGCATCCATTCCAACGCTCAAACTCTTCTCAACATCCTCTTTAAAAACGTTAGCAGAAACGCCGATGATTGGCACTTCACTATATAGCGACTGACGAATCAACATCGTTGCCTGATGTCCATCCATCACCGGCATTTGAATATCTAACAACACAACATCAAAACTAGTCATATCCAGCGCATCAATTGCCTGCTTTCCGTTCTCCACAATTGTCACTTCACAATTCATATTCTCCAGCACCTTGCGCATCAGAATCTGGTTGATGTGGTTATCTTCAGCAACCAGAATTTTAATCCGACGATTGAACACAAAATCATCTTCAATAGATGAAGCTGCAACTTTCACAGAGTCATACACGCCACGTTGCACACGAATAGTAAACCAAAAATCAGCCCCCGGATTAAATGATGAAGCCAAAGCACCCGGACTCACCACACCTGTATCACCACCCATCAGGATAGACAATTGCTTATTGATAGCCAACCCCAAACCAGTTCCGCCATATTTACGTGTAGTTGAACTGTCAGCCTGTGTAAAAGCATTAAAAATATCTGCTTGCTTATCCTCAGGAATACCGATTCCTGAATCGCTCACCACGAACTTAATCGACAGATCCTTCCCATCAGGAACACTCACGTTCTCCACCCGGATATCGACCATTACCGTACCACTCTTCGTGAACTTCAGTGCATTCGACACATAATTCACCAGCAACTGACGAGTACGATGAGGATCACCTAAAATGAAAGGAGGGATTTCCGGAGAACAAGTTATCTTAAGATTTATTCCCTTCTCGGAAGCCTGTAATTTATAAGGAGCTAAAGCAAGATCCACCATATCACGGAACTGATAATTTAGCTTTTCAATTTCCAATTTACCGTGTTCAATTTTATTGAAATCAAGAATATCATTCAGCAATACCAATAAAGTATCACCTGAATTTTTAATATGTTTTAAATATTCCCGTTGAGGAGGAGTAACATTTTCTTTCAGAAGCACATCCGTAAAACCTAAAATTCCATTTAATGGGGTACGAATTTCATGACTCATATTTGCAAGGAAGACACTCTTCGACTGATTAGCCAGTTCAGCATGCTCCTTGGCATCCATCAATGTCAACTCGATTTTTTTCTGAATCGTATTATCAAAAACGGTTCCGGCAATCATTATCATCTTACCTCTCGAATCAAACATTGGAACAGCACGTGCGTTAATAAAACGAACATCATCTGCCTCCAGTCCAACTCTGAACTGCACCTCTGCTTCTTTTCCCTCTTTAAAAACACTTTTCAATTCCTTCCAAACGCTCATCCGATCTTCAACAACTATACGATTCACAAAAGCGCGAATCCCACTATGACGATCATTCACGCCATGAGGAAAGAATATCATTCCCAACTGATCAGACCATGCGCAGGTCTTGGTCTCCATTGAAAACTCCCAACTTCCCAAACCGGCAATACGCTGAGCCTCCTTCAACTGAAACTCATTTTTATTCAGAGAACCGTTTATATCGAGCAAGGTAGCATTGATAGCTTCAATTTGCTGACTTTTACTTTTAATCTCCTCGTTCTTTTGGCGGACTTCCTGAAACTTCCGCATCAGTTCGCTGTTGACCCTTCGCTTATCGCGGTATGCTTTATAAATTATTGTACCAAGTACCAGACTAAACGACAACGAAATAATCAATCCATTTCGCATACTGATGAGCCGGGAATTATAAAAGAGCATCTTATCCCTCGCCTCCTCTAAATAATCAATTTCCTTTTGTCTTTTCTCGCTCTCAAAAGCAGCATACAAGTCTGCTTCATGCATATTGTGCTTTTCTTCTTCTATCTGCTGGGACAGTCGATTAAAAGTATCAAGATAAGCGTACGCCTGATAATAATCTTCTTTCGATTTGAAAACATTTGATAAATCCGCGGCGATCTCTGATTGCAGCACCATATTACCAAGCAATACTGCATTAGCATATGCTTTGTTTTCAAATTTTAAAGCTGCATCAATATTACCGCGCTGAAAATTAATATTACCCATCAAATGGTCTATCCAAACTTTTGCAGTAAGATGGCAATCTTTATTTAATGTAGAAGCTTCAGTAAGCATCTGTTCTGCTTTCTCAAAATCTTTCTTTTTTAAATAAATATTAGCAATATCAACCATCGTTTCCAATGCGCCGAGTGAATGATTGATTTTATTTTCGAGTACGAGTGCCTGATTCAAATAAATCAACCCACTATCTAATTGATTTAATTCAATTTTTACTTTACCAAGATTACCTTTTTCACGAGCAATGCCCTTTTCATAATTCATTTCGCTATCCATCGCAAGTGCTCTTCGGAAATGACCTGAGGCCTCATCGTACTTACCCTTTTCGAAATAAACTACACCAATATTATTTATTGCCAATGCAACGCCTTTACTCACTCGATCATCTTTTTTGTTTTTAATCAACATTGCTTTCTGGTAAAAACTTACAGCAGTATTGTATTGGCCTTTTAATGCATAATAAGACCCAAGATGATTCAAACAATAGACACGACCAAAATCAAAATTCAATGAATCAGCCAAGGAGAGACCTCGTTGAGCATGTTTAAATGATGAGTCCGGTGAATTATAACGATAGTGATACGCCAGCTTCTCATGAATAATAACCTGAGCCGTATCGAGCGTCTGGCGAGTTTTTAAAATCTGTTCAAGAGAATCCTTTCTAATCTGAGCGTCTGCGTCTGCATTCACAAACACCAACACCGACACCATACTGATAATCAGCAGACGGTACCGTTCCAACCACAATGAATAATGCATAAACTTCATGAGAGCTAAAGATAGCATAGGTTCTAACGGATTTATCTACAAAATGTTCCTGAACCCTTCATGTTTTTAACATCTGTTTTTTACTATTTTTAGGGAAAATATTCATCAAATCATGACCTTCTTCCGATCCTTCGCGTTGCTATTAGTTAGTCTTCTGCTTGGCACGCAACTATCTAATGCTCAAGCACCTACAGTTAAAATGTGTGCATTGCCAACCGATTCTGCAGCAACTACTAAAGTAACATTAGCCCAAACAATTGCCTGGGCAGATGACCTACCATTAAAGGTAGTTTGCAGTGATGGTAAGATCTATTCACTCACACAATTCACATTCGTAATGATTACTTTGAAGCCTTTTGAGTCACGTGAATACGGTTTGGCGAACAATGGTATTCCGATTCTTGCCAGAAAAGCCATTGACAAGATGAAGGTTGGAGACTCCATTTTCCTCAAAGATGCAACTGGAAAGGGCCCAGATGGAACCGAAATAAAACTTCCACGAATTGTTTTTGCCATTAAAGAATAATTCAACCCCCAAATCAATAGAAGAGGCTGTTATCGAATAATAACAGCCTCTTCTTTATTAAAACCGGAACAATCTTACTGATATGAATCTTACAAAAAACTACAATTCGATTTCAGCATAGGCAGTAGGTGTTTCATGCATTTTTAGTTTTTTCAACTGTAACCCATCTGGCGTTGATTTCACTAAGCGATCACAAATATCCAGCAACATATTTTCACAACTTGGCTGATACTCGGTCAGGTAAATCCGATCCCATTCAGGATAATTTAATTTAGCCAGTTCACTTCCTTTTCTTAGCAACAGAAAATGATCGAAATGGCGAATAACTGATTCATTTACCCATTTCTTCAAGTCCGTAAAGTCAATTATCATTCCATCATAAGGGTCACCTTTATCATCTTTCACTTCACCACTTACCGTCACATGAAGTATATAAGTATGACCATGAATATGACGGCATTTACCCGGATAATTTTCAAGTGCATGCGCTGTATCAAACGAGAAAATCTTCGTTAGCTGAACATTTCTTTTAGTGACTTTCATAATTCTTAACTACATCCCATGCTGGTTCCACAGTTCAGGCATTTATAACATGATCCTGAACGAATGGTGATATGTCCGCAGGTTGAACAGATCGGTGCATCGCCCATCATTTGTCCGAGGAAGGCCTGTGTCTGATCCGGTTGCTGATAACTCATTGTTACACTTTCCGGAGCAATAGCAGGAGGCAATTCAGTTTTCTTTTCCTTTCGGGTTATAGCTGTCGGTTTCACCTGAACGAGATCATCACGCTGCAGGTATTCCATAGCCATCAACCGGAAGATATAATCGATTACTGAAGTAGCCGTTTTTATATTAGGGTGGTCAACTGGACCTGATGGTTCGAAGCGTGTAAAGATAAATTTCTCCACGTATTCTTCCAACGGAACTCCGTATTGTAATCCGATAGACACTGCAATAGCAAAACAGTTAAGCAAAGACCTGAAGGAAGCTCCTTCTTTATGCATGTCAATAAATATCTCACCCAAGGTGCCATCTCCATACTCTCCGGTGCGAACAAAAATTGTATGTCCCCCTACTTTAGCTTTTTGTGTAAATCCACCCCGGCGATCCGGCAATCTTTTCCGATGGACAATACTTGACAATTGTCGTTTAAAAGTGGTATCTGTTGATAATTGAATAAGTTTCTTCGCTGCATCCAGGACCTCATTCTCCGTAAGCTCATGTGGCTTCACTTCGAAAGATTTTGACGCAGTTGTTAATGGTTGTGAAAGTTTACATCCATCTCTGTAAAGAGCAATTGCTTTTAAGCCCAATTCCCACGAGTTATAATAGCAATCTCTGATATCCGCTATCGTTGCGTCATTGGGAAGGTTTACAGTTTTAGAGATTGCACCACTTAGAAACGGTTGAACTGCCGCCATCATCCGGATATGGCCAAATGGAGCAATAAAACGGACTCCACTTTTCCCACATCTGTTCGCACAATCGAATACCGGCAAATCCTTCTCACGGATATGTGGTGCACCTTCAATTGTCATACTTCCACAGATATAAGAATTTGCTCTTTCCACCTCCAGCTCGCTAAAGCCAAGAAATGCCAATAAATCAAACGCCGGATCCTGGTATTGCTGCAATGAGACACCCAATCGTTTGTACAAATCAGCACCCAATGTAAAATAGGTGAAGAGGAACCGAATATCAAATGTACCTGCTGCTGCTTTCTCCAGAATTGCAAGGTCGTCCTCATTAAATCCTTTTGCCTTCAAAACAGAATGGTTAATGACCGGAGCATTTTTAAACGAAGGAGTTCCAAGAATATAATTCACGATATCGTTTATCTGTAAAACTGAATATCCCAGATTCTCCAATGCTAGCGGAACTGAAAAATTTACAATTTTAAAATAACCCCCACCGGAAAGTTTTTTAAACTTCACTAATGCAAAGTCGGGTTCTACGCCAGTAGTGTCACAATCCATTAGCAGCCCAATAGTACCAGTTGGCGCCAGAACGCTTACCTGAGCATTGCGATAGCCATACTTCTCACCCATTTGTAACGCCTCATCCCAGGCTTTGCAAGAGGCATTTAAGAGATACGAAGGACAATAAGCAGGATCAATTCCGTGAGGTTTTACATTTAAATTTTCGTAAGCATCTACCGTATTATACGCAGCATATCGATGGTTTCTGATCACCCGTAACATCTCATTCCTATTCTCAGAATATTTCTCAAAAGCTCCCAGAGCAGCAGCCATCTCTGAAGAAGTTTTATAGGCAATTCCAGTCATGATAGAAGTAATAGAAGCTGCAATTGCTCTTCCCTTATCACTATCATATGGAAGTCCGTTAATCATTAACAAAGAACCAAGATTTGCATAACCCAATCCAAGTGTTCGGTAGTCAAATGAATTCTTCGCTACATCCTCGGATGGAAACTGCGCCATTAATACTGAGATCTCAAGAACAATCGTCCATAATCTGCAGGCATGTTCGAATGCGGCAACATCAAATTCGTTTTTCTCTTCATTGTAGAATTTCCGCAGATTTAACGAAGCTAGATTACAGGCTGTATCATCCAGGAACATATACTCTGAACAAGGGTTGGAAGCATTAATGCGACCTCCATTCGGGCAAGTATGCCAGTCGTTAATTGTCGTATCAAATTGCAAACCCGGATCAGCACACTTCCAGGCAGCATCAGCGATCTGATCCCATAAAAATTTAGCCGGAATTTTTTTCACAGATTTACCTGTACCTCTCGCAAGAAGATCCCAGTCTTTTTCTTGCTTAAGTGCCTGAATAAATTCATTGCTCACCCTCACAGAATTGTTCGAATTCTGTCCCGCCACTGTACTGTATGCCTCACCTTCATAATCGGATGAATATCCTGCAGCAATTAATGCCGCCACCTTTTTCTCTTCCTCTGCTTTCCAGTTAACGAACGATTCAATTTCCGGATGATCGATATCGAGACAGACCATCTTTGCTGCCCGACGAGTAGTACCTCCTGATTTTATTGCACCAGCTGCACGATCACCAATTTTAAGAAACGACATTAAACCGGAAGAATATCCACCGCCGGAAAGCTTTTCATTAGCACCACGCAACGATGAAAAATTTGTTCCGACACCTGAACCATATTTGAAGATACGCGCTTCCCTTACAAGTAAATCCATAATTCCTCCGGGATTTACCAAATCATCTTTCACAGATAAAATAAAACAGGCATGAGGCTGTGGACGTTCATAAGCAGATGAAGATTTTTTCATTTCACCAGTCATGGGGTCAATATAAAAATGGCCTTGTGCTGCCCCTTTTATTCCATAGGTATTGTACAATCCAGTATTAAACCATTGAGGAGAATTTGGTGCTGCATATTGTCCGAGCAGCATAAATACGACTTCATCATAAAAAACGAAAGCATCTGATTTGTTTCGAAAATAACCAAACTCCTCGCCCCAGTTCTTCCAGCAATCGGCTAATCGATGAACCACCTGACGAATGCTTGTTTCTCCACCAATGGTTCCATCTGACTGAGGTACACCAGTACGTCTAAAATATTTCTGTGCGAGGATATCTGTCGCAACCTGTGACCATTCTTCCGGAACTTCTACTTTATTATTTTCAAATACAACATCACCTTTCGGGTTTTTAATTACCGAAGTACGTAACTCGTATTTATAATAATCAAATGCAGTCTTTTTCCCATCAGTAAAAAAGCGATGCATTTCCAGTCCCTTCTGCTTTTTAACAGTAGCAACAGATTTTTTATTTTTAGCAGTGCTCATAGCCATTCAAATTAGAGGTACGAATTTGCTATTGAAACGACGCCAATAAAATGATTCCTGTCAAGACCGGCGGCTTATTATAAACAGGTTTATAAACAGCCCGACTTCACCTTCATGAAGAAACAGAAGCTTCGACCGACATTGGTTCAAAATAAGCGGTAAAATGCCTTAAAAACTGTGGTTCCTGTGTGATCCGGTAACCACTAGCTTTCTCTTTGTTTTTTATCAGATATTCAAACACCTCAATTACATAATCCAGATGGCTTTGCGTATACACACGACGCGGTAAAGCAAGACGAACTAATTCCTTAGCTGCCGGAATTAACTTACCCTGTGCATCGTACTTACCAAACATCACTGAACCAACTTCAACAGATCTGATTCCACCGGCTTTATATAATTCACAAACCAAGGCCTGACCAGGGTATTCATCCACCGGAATATTTGGATAAAAAGCAGCAGCATCAATATAAACAGCATGACCACCGACTGGTAACACAACCGGCACACCCATTGCGGCCAGGTGGTCACCAAGATATGCAGTACTCACCATCCGGTAATGGAGATAATCTGGATTAAACACTTCTTCCAATCCAACTGCAAGTGCTTCCATATCACGACCAGCCAATCCACCATATGTGGTAAACCCCTCTGTAATAATGAGCAGATTTTTACACTCATCTGCCAGCTCTTTATTTCTTAACGCAAGGAATCCACCCATATTCACCATTCCATCTTTCTTTGCACTCATCACAAAGCCATCTGCCAGTTCACACATTCGGATAGCGATTTCTTTATAGGAAATATCGGTATAACCGCTCTCGTAATTATGAATAAAATAAGCGTTCTCAGCAATCCTGCAGCCGTCGAGAATCATCGGCACCTGATATTGCCGACAAATGCGACTGACGTCAGTAGCATTCTGCATTGAAACTGGTTGGCCGCCACCACTATTATTGGTAACTGTAAGAATAACAGCAGCAACATTGGCAGCACCTTTCGACAGAATTAATTTTTCCAACTGAACGGTATCCAGATTCCCTTTGAAGTGATCAGTCACACTGGTAGATGGTACGGGTATATCAATTGCTTCAGCCCCGGTAAACTCAATATTTGCACGCGTTGTATCAAAATGGGTGTTACTAATAAATGTTTTACCCGGTTCACCAAGATAACCATAAAGAATTCTTTCAGCAGCACGTCCCTGGTGCGTCGGGAGTATATATGGCATACCTGTGAGATCATGAATTGCTTTCTCCAGTTTAAACCAGCTTGTAGCTCCTGCATACGACTCATCGCCAAGCATCATCGCCGCCCACTGCTCCTTGCTCATTGCCGAAGTACCACTATCTGTCAGAAAGTCAATAAGCACTTGTTCTGAAGTAAGCAGGAATGGATTATAATGCGCCTCCTCTAAAAACCGAACTCGTTGTTCAGGTGTTGTCAGCTTAATCGACTCCACCATTTTAATTCTGAATGGCTCAATGATCGTTTTAAATTTCATCTTCTTCGTTATTTAGTTTGTATCTTCTACTCTGCTTAAAACTTTAACTGAGCAATCATTTGCCGCACTTTCGGAAAAAGGATATTGTTCTCCAAATGAACATGCACATGCAAATCCTCTTCAAAAGATTTTAGTTGTTTAAAATACAACTCAAACAATTTATCATTTATCAAAGGCAGTGTATAATTATTACTCAGCTTACGAATCTTTAAGAATGTTTCATCTGCATGATCATGTTCTTTCAGGATCACTTTTAAGGGGTCCACAATCATTTTGTAATTCACTTCCGGATCAGCACCCTCCTGCAAGGCTTGTTCTAATTGCTTAATACGGGGAAAAACAATTTCCTCCTCCTTCATCAGGTGATGATCAAACTCGGCATTTATACCAGTAAGACAATTTTTAATCTCATCCAATTCCGGAAACCTTGATTTAAATCTGGCCGAAACCTGAAAAGCATGTACCAACAAAGCAGGAAGAGTAGACTTAATGTAACCATGATGCTTCTCCACTATAAAATCACATAACTCGCCAGGAGAATAGTCTGCCGGATTATCAGCGACCCCCTTTCTGAAAGACAACACTTGCAATCGATGTAAATCTCTTAGAATTCTGAAATATGTATCTGAATTCACCTCGCAAACTTCCTCCAACGTACTTTGCCCATTACAACAAAAGTCAACATGATACCGCTCCAATACTTTTGCAGCATCCGGGTATTGCATTAAAATTCCTGAAATTGTTAGTTTAGAGAGCATTCCCACATTACAACCCCTATTTCTTAAGGAGATATTCGTTCGGCAAATCAATGAATTTAGATTGAGAAAAGGAATGATAAGACAAAAATCATAGAGTGATATTTATCAGGTAAATAGTCGATGGGCATGAATTCACTCTCCCCTCTTAAATCATGAAAAATCAGCCATTCAGTTGTTTACGATAAGATTCTGCTACTTTAAAGAAGCAATACAGAATCATCGACAACCACAAACCAGGCAGGAAGAATATCCACCAAACTTCATAATCAAACTTTCCACTTCCGATAGTCCGGCCAAGCGAAGGCACATCAGGTGGCAAACCCATTCCCATAAAACTCAGGATCGATTCAATATTTGTATTCCCTGAAATCGTATAAATAAACAAAACCACTATCGAAGGCCAGACATTCGGAAGTACATGCTTCAACATCAATCGTTGACCCTTTACACCCGACATTACAGCAGCATCCAGAAAACTATTTGATTTCAGTCGAATAATTTCACTTCGAATCAACCGCGACAATTCGATCCAACCGGTAAATCCAAGCAAAATGATCATACTCAATAAGGAAGGCTTCAACAATTGCATAATAGCGAGTAAAATCACTAGTCGGGGCAGAGACAATAACAAGCCGGAGATCAATCCAATTATATCATCAATCCGAATTGCGATGTTCGACTGAAGGAATCTCACTTCAACCCGGGTCAGCAACCAGTTTAATGGCAAAATGAATATCAGCAACCCAATTAATGCAATCAGCCTGTCCGAATAGATGAGAATATTTTCCTGAATAAATAATATCCAAACGAAAGCAACAACCGACAATAACAATCTCGCAATATTCGTTTTAATACCAGTTTGAAAATACCAGCCACCAACAAAACCTAATACTGCTGCAAACACCAATGAAAGACAAGCCCCGGACAATGCGATAATCATCGAATTTCTGGTGCCATAAATAACATCAGCCAACAAATCGTTCCCCCGCAAATTCGTCCCAAGCCAATGCCTTTTACGAATTGATATTCTCTCTCTCTCACCAGTTTCACTCAGCTGATACTGTTGATCAAATGGCCCCACAAATCCATCATTCAATGGATCCACAGAATTCGGGCTATACATAAGCAAGGCATTTACCTCCCAGCCATCCGTACTCAGCGAATTCGATTCACCATATTTTTCTGAGGAGAGAAACGGAAAAGAAATATCCCCTTTATCATACCTTAGTAAAGGACTTTCATTCATCCAAAGTGGAGCCGATATCACTAAAAAAAACACGACGAGCAGAAATCTTCCTTGCCAGGTACGTTTTAAAAAATCGAATATATTAACCAGGAAACCTTTGACGTTCATTTTTCGGCAGTGTTTTTAAGACGAGGATCAATCAATGCAACCAACACATCCGTCAATGGATAAATCAAAATTGTAAAACCGCCAACAATTAATAATACGCCAGCGATTACCGGAAAATCCCGTACATCACAAGCCTGAATGATAATAGTCCCCATACCATTCAATGTAAAAAGATAATCCATAATAATTGAACCGCTGATTAAGGCAGGGAACAAATTTAAAAGAGAGATAATATAAGGAACAGTAATATTTTTCAATGCGCGCGAAAATAAAATCTGAGATTCACTCAACCCCTTGGCACGCAAGGTCACTACATATGGCTTCGCAGTTTCCTCCAATAGCATTTCATATACAAACTGCGAATGATATATATAGGTAGTACAGGCCATCGCTACAAATGGTATGACAAAATTCCGCCATTGATACACAATCGACAGCAACCAATCTGCAACAGAACCGTCGGTAGTTAAAACAGGAGCAGAAGATGGAAGCAAGTTAAGAAAAAGCGGACTGGCAAGAAAGTACAACAGTAAAACAGCAACCCAAAACATCGGCATTGAATACACTAAAACCGATAACACATGTCCCACACGCACCCATCGGCTATTTTTCTTCAGTGTTAAAAACGCACCCGACAACAACGAAAGAGGGGCGCATACGATAATAGTACCTATTGCAAGCAACATTGAAAGCAAAAACGGAAATTTCAACAACGAGCTAACCTGCCTTCCCCTACTCCAGGAGAAACCCAAATCACCCAGAAGTACTCCATCTGACGACAAGGCATATCTTGTATCTGTATCCGGATGACCAAAAATCCAACGATGAAATTTATTATCTGAATTAACTGTAAAGACAGGAACCCACTTTCTCCAACCATTTTCTTCACTGGAAATCAATAATTCTGCCCAGAACTTTTTCAACGCTGAATCATCAGATC
>JAGOJO010000107.1 GCA_017995075.1 Bacteroidia bacterium
CCTGCGACATCCAGCGATAAATCGGCATACCAAACGTCGACTCCGTGATGAACTTATGGCACTTCACCACTTCGAAGGGCACACTCAATCCATCATCTTCTACTTTATAATCGCCGGATGCTACCCACACTTCGCCTTTGTATTCAAGTCTGATTTGAGCAGAACCGGGTACGTGTCCGGCAGGATGAAAAGAGAATCGCACCCCATTACAATAAAAACTCGTCCCGTAACTATATCCCTGCGCCTGTATCTTCCCCAGCCTCGACTTCAACAAAGGAACACTATGCTCCTGCGCAATGTAAAGACCCATCCCACTCCGGGCATGATCAGCGTGTGCATGCGTAATGATCGCCCGGGGAACTTTCCGCCAGGGATCAATGTACACATCCGCCTGCGGACAATACAAACCTTGTTTTGTGACTTCTACGAGGGCCATCTTCGAATAACACTCGGAAATTAGAAAAGATAATCGACCACTTAAACGAAGAATTACAAAATGGTGATTACCAAAAGCAAATTTTTCGGGGTGATTGCATTATAATCAGGATTGTTCTATTCAACGCTTATCAGCCACTGATTAAACTGAAAATTTATGATTTATTATGATCAACATAACGAATCATAAGTTACTTAATAGATCAGCGGCTAAGCAGGTTCGCTAATTCCACAAACTGTTCCCAACCCAGGGCTTCTGCACGTAGGTCGAGGTAGGGAATATGGGATGCATCTTTTGGCAGGAGTGGTTTCAGTGCGTTGCGTAGGGTCTTACGACGCTGACTGAAACCTTGTTTGATCAGACGTTTGAAAAAAGCTTCATCACAACCAAGTTCGGTGCGATTGTTTCTGCGCATAGAAAGAACTGCCGACTTCACTCGTGGCGGAGGATCAAACTGATGCTCGTGAACTGTGAAGAGATAATCAATCTCATACCAGGGCTGGAGCAAAACACTCAAAATTCCATAATCCCTGTTGCCGGGAGGTGAGGCAATTCGTTCCGCGACTTCCTTTTGGAACATACCCACCATCACTGGGACACGCTCCTTCATGTCGAGGATCCGGAAAAGGATTTGCGAGGAGATATTGTACGGGAAGTTGCCGATGATGGCGAATTTACCGGGAAATAATTTTTCGAGATCAAGTTGCAGAAAATCTCCTTCAATGAGGCGGCCATTGAGGTCAGTGTAACGTGCAAGCAGATAGGGCACCGATTCACGGTCGAGCTCCACAGCCCAGGTAGTGTAGTTTTTTTCTTCGAGAAGATACTTTGTCAATACACCCATACCCGGACCAATCTCCAGCACCGTATTCGTATCATCGGGTAACGTTAACGCAGCTACGATATCTTTCGCTACCTGCTCATCGTTGAGAAAGTGCTGCCCGAGAAACTTCTTGGCTCTAACCTGATCGCTCCGCTGTTTCATACTACTTCTAACAACGTGCGGAAGGCCACAAACTTACCACCGTATTTACGTGCAGTATCTGCCTGTAATGCCGGAGCAAATTCATCGCGGTATTTTTCATACGTGGCCATGTCCTTGCAGGTGTATTGAATGGCATACGTCCACCCACCGGCTTCTTCAGCCAACACTCTGCAAATACGCGACTCAAGAAACATCCCCGTTTTCATTACATCGGGAATATGTGTTTCCTTCATCCACTTCAACCACTCTACGGCAACATCCTCATCGACGTTCACCGTTACGTTGTAAATAATCATAATGCGTCTTCTAGTACAAAAATACGAAATTGGTTGATTAGTTTCTCGCAGATCCCGATAGCTATCAGGAGCAGAGGAGTTTCTCGCAGATCCCGATAGCTATCGGGAGCTGAGAAAGATCGCAGAGGAATTGATCGAAAACAACTAAACTGATTTCAATAACCACCAGCAGTTTCAATGTACCTCCAAGTAAATCCGTGTTAATCCGCTCAATCAGCTTCATCCGTGTTCCACTTGTGTTCCACCCGTATTCAAAACCGGACATTAATCAAGAAATCTCAATTTACTTTATCACCACGCAATGCTCTGAAACGTTTACGAGCATCAACTACGAAAAGACTTCCCGGATATTTCGTCAGCAAGGTTTCATACAACGTTTTTGCTTTCTCTTTATCGTTGAGTCGCTCTTCAAACAAAAGGCCTATCTGATACAACGCATCATCAGCTAAAATATCTTCACCATACTTCTCCGTTATCTCCTGCAACAAAGCAGCTGCTTCAGTATAACGTCCTTTGAGTTTGAGAATCTGCGCTTTTTTGAACAATACTTCATCGCTTAAGGTATGTCCGGGAAAAACGGTGATGATACTATCCAATGCAAGCATCGCCAAACTATCCTTATTCTGAAAATCGAGTAGATCGGCTCTGCTGTACATCAACAATGCTTCGGTAGTGGTATCGAGATTTGTATTATCAGTGATCAGCAATGCCAGAGAGAGTGCGTCGTTGCTGATGAGCTGACTCGTTGCAGCCTTGAGTACGTTCAACTGATCTTTCGCCCAATCAAATTCACCGAGGTAGTAAGAGAGTCGTGCGTTGCGGTATTTTGCTTCACGGCCCAATGCGTCGTTTTTGAAATCTTTGTCGACTTGTCCGTACAAGAGCGCGGCATCCCATACTTCACCTTTGAATACATAAATATCCGCGAGCTCCAGTTTACACTCTGCCTTAAACTGAGTTTTCAGATTCGGCATTTCAATGGTTTCATTCAGCAAACCGATGGCCGCTTCTGTATTGTAGAGATAAAACGCCTGGAGATGTGCAAATCCACGTACTAACGGTGCAGTGGCTATCGTTTTACCGAGCTCAGCCAATGCGCTGGTATAATCCTGTTCAAGGCGCAACAAATCACTCTGCGTGTAACTGCCGGAACTGGTGATGCGGGCATTCATGGTGTTGATCAACTCCATTTTTCCCGTGACGTAATTCATACTTTCCGGACCTTTATCCACTACATACTGAAAACATTTTTCGGCTGTGGAATAATCGAGGTTACTCACACAAGTACGGCCCAGACTCAGAATCCGGTCGCCGCTTTCACCCAATCGTTTATCGAGACCTTTCGCCTGTATAAACGCCGACTCAAAATCTTTCTCCTGCATAAACAACCAAAGCAATAACTCGCCGTAGTTGGTTTCATTCGGATTCTTCTGAATTTTACGGAGGAGTGTCTGACGAATGAGATCACTCAGTCCACCACTCAGATCATTGGCGATTTTATTCTGCAGGATGGTCTGGATGTTTGGCAGATAACCCGGATTAAAATCGAGCATATCGATATACTCGGTCACCATCTCCGGAAACTTACCAAGCTGCGCATATGCTTCCGCCAACTCGAAAGAAAACGGATACGCACCCTTCAATACCTTTCGTCCCTGCAGATACGTTTGAACGGTATAGTCCGACATCTGACGACGCGTGAACGCATTCCCCAATAAATTCACCTGATTGATATCCGGCGGGAGATTTTTAATCGCATCGTTGTAAACCTTCGCTGCTTTCTCCGGTTGTTCCTCTGCTTCATACAAACTACCCAAATCGATTTTAATCGACGGATCTTGCGGGAACTTCCGCTGTTGTTTCTTGATCAGCTTCCCGGCTTTATCAAAATCTTTAATCTTCAATAAACATTGCAGATATCCGGCATATCCATTGAACGCATCCTGATCATAGAACTTCTCAAAATAAACCACCGCCTTCTCGAACTCTCCCGAGCTAAAATACTGATTCGCCAGATCGGCATTGGTTTGTCCGGGCTGTGCAATACCAGTCATACTACCGGCGAGCAACAAGAATATCAGGAGTAGAATTGACCTCATTTGATGGTATCGAAGCCTGTATACGGAATTAATGCTGCAGGGATACGAATT
The DNA here is from genome assembly GCA_017995075.1 of Bacteroidia bacterium. GTDB lineage: Bacteria > Bacteroidota > Bacteroidia > AKYH767-A > OLB10 > JAJTFW01. Next base: position 3,868 of record JAGOJO010000107.1, read on the forward strand.
CCACCCTCGTGCTGATTATTTTCCAGTAAGGCTGCCACGATTCTTGGTAACGCCAAAGCAGAGCCATTTAGTGTGTGAGCCAATGCAGGTTTATTGGAACCATCGCGGTAACGTAATTTGAGACGATTCGCCTGGAAAGTTTCAAAATTCGATACCGAGCTCACTTCGAGCCAACGTTGCTGCGCGGCACTCCATACTTCCATATCATACGTCAGCGCAGAGGCAAAACTCATATCACCGCCACAAAGCTTCAGTGTACGGAAAGGCAACTCCAGCATCTTCAGCAATCCGGCCACATAGTTGCGCATATCCTCCAGAATCTCGTAGCTCTTTTCGGGATGAGCGATCTGCACGATTTCCACTTTATCAAACTGATGCAGGCGATTCAATCCACGCACATGCGCACCGTAAGATCCTGCTTCCCGACGGAAACAAGGTGTGTACGCAGTGTATTTTATCGGCAGCTCTTCTGCTTTCACGATGGTATCGCGGAAGATATTGGTCACGGGCACTTCGGCTGTTGGAATCAGGTAGAGATTATCCACACCCACATGATACATCTGTCCCTCCTTATCCGGCAGCTGACCTGTCCCGAACCCGGAATCTTCATTGATCAGAATCGGAGGCTGCACCTCATAGTATCCGGCTTTATTGGCCTGATCGAGGAAGAAATTGATCAGCGCGCGCTGCAGACGGGCACCCTGACCTTTATACACCGGAAATCCGGCACCGGTAATTTTATTTCCCAGTTCAAAATCGATGATATCATACTTCGCCGTCAACTCCCAATGAGGCAATGCGTTGGCTCCTAATTTCGGGAGATGGGTTTCGTCCAGATACACCACTTCATTTTCCTCCGGTGTTTTTCCGGGAGGCACTTGCGGAGAGGGGAGATTCGGCAGTTTCACGAGCAGATCATTCACCAACGTTTCTGTCGCCGCCTGTTTATCTTCCAGCCCCTTGGTCATTTCCTTGATAGCCGTACTGCGGTTACGAAGATCTTCGGCCTCCGCTTTTTTGCCCGACTTCATCAGTTCACCGATCTGACGGGCGAGGGTATTTTGCTCCGACAATAACGCCTCAAGTTCTGTCTGGAACTTCCGCTTTTCACTGTCGAGACGAATAATTTCTTCGATGGCCGCCGTTGCATCGATGTTTTTTATGGCGAGACGTGCGATGACATCCTCTTTGTTATCACGGATATACGCTAACTGGATCATAATCGGGTAAGAATGAAGAGCAAAGGTAGTTTTTTGAGCGCAAAGAAGAAGAGAAAGGGCTATTTTTGCCCATATGTTAGTTCAAGCGCAGGAAAGTGCCGCCTTTCTGAAACCCTATCTCGCCGAGACACCGGTGGCGGGAATCATACTGGGAACCGGATTACATCGTCTGGCCAAGTCGATTCAGATTGAGAAAGTTATCCCCTACAGCGAAATCCCTCATTTTCCGCTGAGTACGGTGGAGTCTCATGCCGGACAATTACTCATCGGACGTATAGCCGGCAAACAGGTGGTGGCGATGCAGGGCCGTTTCCATTTTTACGAGGGTTATACGATGCAGCAGGTAAGTTTCCCGGTGCGGGTGATGAAACTCCTGGGTGTTGAAACTTTGTTGATTTCGAATGCGGCTGGTGCATTGAACCCGGCTTTCAAAAAAGGGGAATTGATGCTGCTGAACGATCATATCAATTTACAAGGCGAGAACCCCCTGATCGGAAAAAACATCGACGAACTTGGTCCGCGTTTTCCGGATATGAGTGCGCCCTATGATACAGGCATGCTGATGATGGCGCGGGAGATTGCTGCTGCTCAACAGTTGCCGGTACACGAAGGTGTATACGTTGCAGTGCCCGGACCCATGCTCGAGACTAGAGCTGAATATCGCTTTCTGCGGATCATCGGAGCTGATGCTGTTGGTATGAGCACTGTGCCTGAAGTCATCACCGCCCGACACATGAACATGCGATGTCTGGCCGTGTCTGTCCTCACCGACGAATGCGACCCCGACAACCTTCACCCTGTTACGTTAGAAGAGATTATTGCGGTAGCTGCTACGGCGGATGAGAAGTTATCACTGTTGTTTCACAAGTTGGTAGAAGTTATGTAGGAATATTAGTTGACGCGCCTTTATTTTGGTTTGATTTAAGGCAGAAAACGCATATTCTTTAGGTTGCATTGTTTGTACATCTTTTTATGATACACCTAATATGGTAATTATAAAAATATTTGTACATTTGAATTTGCTGGTTCGGGAAAATTGATCAGTACTACTTTAAGAATAAAATGCGAAACTAAATAGAGCAGATTTGTCAAACTGTAATTTCTATATTTCATTCCTTCAAGTCAGAATTAAAATTCTCATCCTGACTTGTACTTTGTTTTTATCAATTGAATCTTGTTATTCTCAACAGTGGGTAACTGTCGATTCAACTGCATGGGAATCCGTTCAAGTTTCCTATTATGATTCTTTAACTGGAAACTATTATTTGGGAGGAAGATTTGATACACTTTTTGGAGTATCCGCAAATGGCATTATTGGGTATGATGGTACAAATTGGTTTCCGATGGGATCGGGAACGAATGGAGTCATAGGTTCAATTATCCGATTTAACGGAGATTTATATATTGCTGGAGCCTTTGACAGCATCGGCAATACTCCAATTAGAGTACCTATGGCTACATGGGATGGGACGGACTGGGTAAGCGTAGATACTATTAGTCACTTTGATGATAAACTTCTTTCTCCCAATATTTTAGCTAACATTCAAGATTTGTGTGAGTTCGGAGGTAAGTTGTATTTAAGTGGTGATTTTATAGCCTTTCCTAATAGTCAAAACCCTTTTGGATACGCAGATTTAGCACGTTTCAATGGAAATTTTATTGAAAGTTTTATTTTTCCTTGGGCATATCCTAATTGTGGTCATTGCGAAATTGAAGTTTTTATGGATGAACTTTATATCGGTAAGAGTTCTGGAACTGAAGATTCATGTGTTAGTATCATGAGAAGTTATCCGAATGGACTCATGAAAATTGATACTACTTGTGGCCATTTTATTCAAATTGGACAATGGCCTGTTACTGATATATACGAAATTTATTCTACTGATTCAATGTTGTATATTGGAATGGATTTTCCAAGCCCAACCATGGGTTATTTTATAACTGGATATGATGGAATGAATTTTAATCCGATCGGGGATGGATTAAATGCGCCTGTCGGTCACATAGAAGATTACCGGGGGAAGCTAATAATTTTAGGAGCCTTTACAGGTAACTATGCTAATAATACAAGCCTACCATATATTGCACAATTGGATGGGCAAAATTGGATGCCAATTGGAAGCCTGTGTAATTTGTCATATGGTTTTCAATACATGGTAACATTAGATACATTTATCATTGGTTCTGGCTTTTTTGATTCATGTGGGGTAAATCCAGTAGGTAGTATAGTTATGTTTCCAGGTTCAATTAATACGGGAGTTAATTCATCTTTAGGACCTTTATTTGAACCGAAAGTTGTTGTTGAAAATGGAATAATCAAGGTTGAATCAACTTCATTAGTCAAACTTGACGAATACAAGTTGATTTTATACGACAACCTCGGAAGACAAGTCTCTAATAAATCTTGTTGTGAAATAAAAATAAGCAATCTAAGTTTAGCACCGGGCATTTATTTTTTAAATGTTATTGATACTGCTTCTAATAGGAGTAAGTGCTTCAAAATTGCTCTTAATTTCAACTAAATCAAACGTGCGTCTCAATCAACAGCGGATGAGAAGTTATCGCTGTTGTTTCACAAGTTGGTAGAAGATATGTAGGAATATTAGTTGACGCGCCTTTATTTTGGTTTGATTTAAGGCAGAAAACGCATATTCTTTAGGTTGCATTGTTTGTACATCTTTTTATGTTTCACCTAATATGGTAATTATAAAAATATTTGTACATTTGAATTTGCTGGTTCGGGAAAATTGATCAGTACTACTTTAAGAATAAAATGCGAAACTAAATTGAGCAGATTTGTCAAACTGTAATTTCTATATTTCATTCCTTCAAGTCAGAATTAAAATTCTCATCCTGACTTGTACTTTATTTTTATCAATTGAATCTTGTTATTCACAACAGTGGGTAACTGTCGATTCAACTGACTGGGAATCTGTTCAAGTTTCCTATTATGATTCTTTAACTGGAAACTATTATTTGGGAGGCAGATTCGATACACTCTTTGGAGTATCTGCACATGGCATTATTGGGTATGATGGCACCAATTGGTTTCCTATGGGTTCAGGAACTAATGGTGTAGTGTTATCAATTATCCGATTCAACGGAGATTTATTAATTGCAGGAGCTTTTGATAGCATAGGGAATGTACCAATCAAAGCACCAATTGCTAAGTGGAGTGGAACAGATTGGGTTAGTGTTGATACCATGAGTCACTTTGACGATAAATTTTTATCTCCCAATCTTTTTCCAGATATACAAGACTTATGTGAGTATGGTGGTAAATTATATCTGTGTGGGGATTTTATGGCTTGGCCAAATAGTCAAAATCCAAATGGTTACGCAGACCTAGCACGATTTAACGGAAGTTATATTGAGAGTTTTATGTTTCCTTGGGTACGTGTAAATTGTAGTCATTGTGGGCTTGAGGTATTTAAAGGAGAATTATATATTGGAAAAGATGCTGGAACACAAGATACTTGCGTAGGAGTGCAAAAGACAATACCTGAGGGACTTTTGAAGATCGATACTACATGTGGTCATTTCATTCAAATTGGTCAATGGCCAATTACAGATCTAAATGAAATGTATGCAACGGATTCTTTGTTATATATCGGGATGGATTTCCCTAGTCCAACAATGGGTTATTATATAACCGGGTATGACGGAACAAATTTTAATCCAATTGGTGATGGATTAAATGCTCCTGTTGGACGCATCAAAAAGTATCGTGGCAAGCTTGTGATATTAGGAGTGTTCACTGGTAATTTTTCGAATACAACGTATTTACCTTACATTGCGCAGTTGGATGGGGTTAATTGGGTACCTTTGGGCAGTACCTGTGATTTATCTTATGGTATTCAATATATTTCTGTGATTGATACATTTATTATTGCTTCCGGTTTTTTTGATTCCTGCGGGGTAAATCCAGTAGGTAGTATAGTTATGTTTCCAGGTTCAATTAATACGGGAGTTAATTCATCTTTAGGACCTTTATTTGAACCGAAAGTTGTTGTTGAAAATGGAATAATCAAGGTTGAATCAACTTCATTATTCAAACCTGACGAATACAAACTAATTTTATACGACGACCTTGGACGAAAACTAGCAAGCAAATCTTGTTGTGAAATAAATATAAGTAATTTAAGTTTAGCACCGGGCATTTATTTTCTAAATGTTATTGATACTGCTTCTAATAGGAGTAAGTGCTTCAAAATTGCTCTTAATTTCAACTAAATCAAACGTGCGTCTCAATCAACGAACTTCACAAACTTATAATGCACATACCCTTTGGTACCCGTATAAGTTTTCACTAAAATCCACACTCCTTCTTTACAAATACAATTCACTTCAAATACAAGAGTAGTAACAACCATTTTCACTTAATTCTTAAAACTATACCCTCCTCCCGCATTTAATACCACCGGTGTTTTGTAAGTACCCCCAAAATCCGGACAATCTAAAAGTAGAGAAAAAACTCTAACTTTAAATTGTCAATATGAAAAAAAGTCGGTTTACAGAATCCCAAATCATCTCCATGCTCAAGGAGCATGAGAGT
>JAGOJO010000023.1 GCA_017995075.1 Bacteroidia bacterium
TACGACGCAACAGGATGTACAACTACAGATGTATTCATCATCACATCTCCAGACAGTCTGCACATAGACCTCACCACCACCAACGTAAGTTGCAATGGATTTAACGATGGGACTGCTGCAGCAACCGTTACCGGAGGAACAACTCCTTACTCCTATTACTGGGACAACAATGGCGAAACCACCAATTCAATCAATGGACTATATGCCGGAACTTACCAAATTGAAGTAACTGATATCAATGGCTGTATAAAAACGGCAAACTTTGAAATCACAGAACCAGCCCCTGCCATTGTTGATGCGGGTCCGGATGGAGAAGTTTGTGCAGAATCTGCCTTTACATTGAACGGTTACATTGATGGTTCCACCACTGCAGCAGTATGGTCAACATCTGGAGATGGAGTATTTGGAGATATCAATTTACTGCAAACAACCTACACACCAGGTATAAACGATAGTATTGCCGGCAGTGTGGTACTTGTATTAACAGGAAATAATCTGAACGGACTTTGCCCATCAAAATCCGACACATTAATTCTAACTGTAAACGGAAAACCAGAACCGGCAACAACCATCCTCGGACCACGATCAGTTTGCAGAGGTAATTCTGGCAGTTTCTCCATTGCACCAACACCAAATACTGATACTTATGTATGGTCATATATAAGCGGACAAGACATCACCATTTCACCATCAATTGATAACTTAAGTGCGATTGTCACATTCGGAAACACCATTACGAACTCCGGTTCATATATTTTTGTACAAGGAATCAACCAATGTGGTATCGGAGCACCACGTCAACTTTGGGTACGACACGATATCGGAAACCCACAATTTGCTACACCTGCACAAGCAGTAGTTTGTCCAAATACAACAGGAATAATTTATAAAGTCAGAAAAGTACAGGGAGCAGATTCACTCACCTGGACAGTACCAGCAGGTTGCACTTATGTACAACTCAATGACACAACTATCTCGACTGACTTTGGACCAACCTATACAAGCGGCGACCTCATCGTAACAGCACATTTCAGCTGCGGCAATACAACATTGATCCGTAAGATCACCAGCGGCACTTCCCGTGTACCAGGTATCATATCAGGACCTAAAAACGGATTATGTGACACCACGGTTGTCTTCAGCATTGCAGCAGTATCGGGAGCCGCCTCTTATAACTGGACCATGCCTCCAGGTGCTACAATTGTGGGACCAGCCAATGGTACTTCCATAAGTGTATACTTCGCTCCAGGATTTACCAAATCATCCATTGCTGTTGCAGGAGTAAATGCATGTGGGGTTATCAGTAACACAAGAACTTTACAAGTATCTGAAAAACCGGCAACACCAACCACAGTAACCGGACCATCTGCAGTATGTGCAGGACAACAAAACATTCAATACACAGTTGCAGCGGTTACAGGCGCAAACAGTTACGTATGGACAGTTCCATCCACAGCCACACTTGTTTCAGGTCAGGGCTCCAACAGTATTATTGTAAACTGGGGCTCAGTTACAGGCAGCGTAAATGTTAAAGCGCTACGAAATTGCAGTGGGTTAAGTACAGCTAAGACCTACCCTGTAACAGTAAACTGCCGTCAAGCAGAATTTGCCAACAACGACATCAGCATCAACAATCTTTACCCGAATCCAAATCATGGTGCATTCACGTTAGAAATTAAATCAACAGTAACTACCGATGCACAGTTTGTATTGACTGATGTATCCGGCAGAATTGTTCTACAAACACAGGAAAACATTAACGAAGGAGTCACCAACTACCCAATGTCGTTTAAAGCTGAATCCGGCACCTATATTCTGAAAGTGATCACCTCAACAGGTGTTTCAGCCATTCGCTTCTTTGCAGAATAAAAATACAGAACGAAATAACGATAAGTTCCACAAAAAGCAAAGCGGCTGTTTCAAATTGAAACAGCCGCTTTGCTTTTTGATTTAATTTCTACTATCGGACCAAACTCACATGTCCGATTTTTTCATGATGTTGTCCCCAGACATCTTCCACACGCACTGTATATACGTAAACACCTTCCTGAGCTTTTAAAGAGCTCCCCATCACACTTCCATCCCAGTCGGCATTCTCTTTACCTTCGCTAAAGAAGATCCGATCACCCCAACGGTTAAAGATGGTCAACTCCACGTTTACGATATACTCTCCTTTCACATTGAAACCTTCATTAGATCCATCACCGTTAGGCGTAAACGCATTCGGAATCCACCAGGAGAAGATAGGCTCTACTCGAACCGGATGTTGTACTGAATCACGGCATCCATATGCATTGGTTACCCAAAGAGTCACCATATAATTTCCGGTATCAGCATATGCATGTGAAGGTTCGAAGGCAGTTGAAGATCCGCCATCTCCGAATGTCCAGCTATAAGTAAGAGCACCCGAAGAAAGATTAATGAAATCGAAATTCGGATTCAGGATATTCTGAGTTGCAGGATCAGGCTCAAATTCCGCCATTGGTCCGGGATATACATTTACTGCGTTATTGATAGTAACAGTATTCACACAACCAGAATCAGAAGTAACACTCAAGGTAACAGGATACGAACCACTCACAGTATAAGTATGCATTGGATTCTGCGCTGTTGAACTACCGCCATCACCAAAATCCCAATTCCATGCAACCACACTACCCGAACTGATGAACGAAGAGTCCGTAAATTGAACATCTATCGGTCCGCAACCCTGAGCATTGAGATTGGTAAAATTCGCCACAGGTAATGGATTCACAACTACCTGCCCTACTATTGTATCATTACATCCATCACCGCTCGTTACGATAAGAGTTACTGTATAAGTACCAGGTTGACTGTAGGCATATTGCGGATTTTGCAATCCGGAGATACCAGTACCATCACCAAAGTCCCAACTGTATCCTGTAATTGTACCACCTGAAATAGTAGATGTATTTGTAAACTGTACCGGCGAATTCAGACAAGCTGTTCCGGCAGTAAATCCTGCATTTGGCAACGGACTGATATCAATATTTACAGTATTGGTTGCACGACATCCATCAGCATTTACAGTAGTAAGACTCACTGTATAACTTCCAGCTGCGGTATAAACAGCACTTGGACTTGCCACTGTACCTGTTGTACCATTTCCAAAATTCCAATCCCAACTCACAATAGAGTTATGAGTTCCTGTACTGGTATCTGCGAATGCAATATTATCATTCACACAACCTGTTCCGGCAGTTGGCTGAGGGGTTGGTGCTGCATAGATCTCCACTGAATCAACAGTAGTATGATAACATCCATGATCAGACATAGTAGTCAATGAAACAGTATACCAGCCCGGAGCATTGTAGAAATGCGTAGGATCCTGAGCACTGCTTACAGCAGAATCACCCAGTGTCCATGACCAACCGGTAATTGATCCCTGCGAGATGGTTGAATTATCCAACAACTGAACCGGACTACCAAAACAAACATTACCCGCATTAAAATCAGACTGTGGCAACGGCCAAACATTAATTGTACGGCTAATTATGGCAGAACAACCAAACGGAGATGTCACCGTGAGATCCACTGTATAGTTACCAGCAGCTGTATACACGTGTTGTGGATTTGCTACTGAGTCAGTAGTATTATCACCGAAATCCCAATTATAGCTAAACGAACCACCACCGGTAATCTGCGACTGATCAAAGAAATTAGTTGATCCATTCAGACAAACATCGTTGAAACTGAAATCCGCGGTTGGAACAGGGAACACGTTTACAGACTTCTGCAATGTATCCGTACAACCATCAGCAGTACTTACAATAAGTTCTACTGTAAAGTTTCCTGTAGTAGCGAAATTATGAGAAGGATTCTGAGCAACAGATGTTGTACCATCACCAAAATTCCATTGCCATCCGTTAATTGTACTACCTGCTACAGAAGAAGTATCCGTAAAGAGTACCGGTGAACCCAAACATACATTGTTCACACTAAATCCAGGTTCAGGCAATGCAGCCACGGCACCAGAACGACTAAGTGTATCCGAACAGCCTTTATCAGTGTAAGCTACAAGGGTCACAGAGTAACTTCCAGCAGAAGCATAAGTATGTGCAGGTGTTTGTTGAGATGAGAAAGCACCATCTCCGAACTCCCAGTACCAACCGTTCACAGAACCTGAAGGCACGGAACTCTGATCAGTAAACTGAGAAGCATTACCATTACACACTTGTGGAACACTGAAATCAGCAACCGGCTTTGGATTTACATTTACTGTACGCGAAATAACATCTTCACATCCCTGATCAGAGCCAACACGTAAAACAACAGTATAAGAACCAGGCTGAGTGTAATAATGAACAGGATCACTCACCGTGCTGGTATTACCGTCGCCAAAATCCCAGTCGATATCACTGATGAACCCACCGTTAAGAAGCGATGTATTGTAAAACCGTACAGAATCTCCCTCACAAACATCCTGTGATGTAAAGTCTGCCTGAGGCATTGGATCAATCACCACTGTACCCAACACCGTATCGCGACAACCTGAACCTGTTGCTACGATCAATGATATTCCATAAGCCCCTGCAGTTGAATACGTATGTTGTGGGTTCTGAGAAGTTGCAGTTGCACCATCTCCAAAATCCCACTGCCATCCACTTACTGCTCCACTTGTAACAGAAGATCCGTCGTTAAACTGCACTGCATCTCCTTCACAAACATCAACCGCGGTAAAGGCTGCAGTTGGCAACGGATCAATTTGAATAGTTCCAATTGCTGAATCGATACAACCGAAGCCGGAAGTTGCAACCAATGTTACAGGATACGACCCTGCAGCAGGGAATGCTAATGATGGAGTCTGTGATGTTGACAGAATGCCATTGCCGAAATTCCATGCCCAGTTAATAATATTTCCACTGGCAATTGAAGATGTATTATTGACTGTAGTTACAGAACCTAAACATGCATCAGTAGTTGTAAAGTTCACAACTGGTAGTGGCTGCATGGTAACATTATTCGTGAAAGAAGCAGAACATCCACCCGGATCGGTAACTGTAACAGTATAGCTTCCTGTTGTATTAACATTAATAGTTTGCGACACCGCTCCTGTAGACCATTGATACACCATTCCAGAATTCCCTGCATCAAGTGTTACATTCACACCCTGGCAAACAACAGTATTTATCGGATTCGGAGCAAGTCCGGTACCACCCTCACTTACATTGAATGAACCTGAACCCTGACAACCAAATGCATTAGTTACAACCACACTGTAAACACCGGGATCAGAAACAACAACAGATTGCGTAGTATCACCACTCGGTGACCAGAGATAGGTCATTCCCGGATTACCGGCATTTAATGTGGTACTATAACCGGTACAGAAGAATGCATTGGTACCTGTAACAGTAGGTGTTGGATTTATTGACACTGCCACTGTATCCCGGGCAGTACATCCGCTAGCATTTGTAACGGTAACCACATACGAAGTAGCTACAGTAGGATTCACATAGACAGTGGCTGAAGTAGCGCCATTATGTGCCCAATTGTAGGTTGTGCCACCTGTAGCTGTGAGTCCGGTAGTTGCACCATAACAAATAACTTTATCAGGTCCCGCACTTGCAACAGGCAATGCATTTACCACAACACGAGCCGTATCATTTCTTGTACATCCGTTTGCTGCAGTTACTGTTACGATATAATTAGTAGTTGCCGCAGGATTTACAGTAATTGTTGGAGTTGTTGCGCCACCAGGTGTCCAAACATAGGTACCACCACCCGTTGCGGTTAAGCTCACATTTCCACCTGCACAAAGTGATTTATCAGGACCGGCATTCGGAGTTGGCAAAGGCTTTACGGTTACATATGCACTATCGCGCGAAGTACACCCGTTTGCGTTTGTCACGACAACAGAGTACCAACCACTGGTAGCAGGATTAACATTGATGGCTGCCAAAGTTGAACCACCCGGAGTCCACACATATGTACCGCCACCAGTTGCAGTAAGTGTTGCCGACTGACCAAGACAAAGCGACTGATTACTTCCTGCATCCGCAACCGGAGGAGCATTTACGGTTACCGGTTGATTTAATGTATCAGAACATCCATGAACCGTAGTACCGATCAATGTTACATTATAGGAACCCGCAGTATTATAAGTTACGGTCGGATTATTTTGTGTAGACGTTTGACCATTTCCAAAACTCCACTGGAAGTTACTGATGATTCCATTTGTAGATGTACTGGTATTATTCAGTGTCACAGTTCCACCCTGACAGATAATTGTAGGAGTTGAAGTAAAAGAAAGACTTGGCTGAGGATATACCTGTACAATTGAATTGACTGTATCGGCGCAACCTCCAGGAGTAGCCACAACCAAAGTAACATTATAGTTACCGGGAGCACTAAAGGCATGCTGCGGACTTTGAGTAGACGAAGTAGTTCCATCACCAAACGTCCAGTTCCAGCTGATAATATTCCCAAAACCAACTGAACTTTGATTGGTAAAGTTGAGATTTGAATATACGCAACCCGGATTAGCAGCGAAAGCCGCATTAGGAATCGGATAAATATTTAATGTATCAGCAATAGTAGATGTACAACCATTATTAGATGTCACCGTCAGTGTCACATTATAAGCACCCGGAGTATTGTACACATGGATTGGATCCTGAGCATAGGAAATATTTCCATCACCCAGATCCCAGCTCCATCCGGTGATTGAACCACCATTTACTGCAGAAGCATCCATGAAGAACACACTATCATTCAAACATTCATCATTCGGAGTGAATGCAGCCTGTGGCAATGGATTTACCTGTACTGTGTTTGCAATAGTTCCAGTACAACCGTTTCCGTCAGTAATGGTCACACTATATACACCTGCCTGACTAACGTTGATAGTCTGCGAGCTGGCACCTGTACTCCATTGGTAGTTCAAACCTGTATATCCTGCATCCAATGTTGCTGTTTGTCCCTGACAAATGGCGATTGTTGCATTATTACTGATCACCTGCCCTCCTACTGTAACCTGTGTAGAAGCTGTAGATGTACAACCAAACGAATTTGTTACAGTTACCGAATATGCTCCCTGAGAATTCACAGAGATAGTTTGAGTATTAGCACCGTTACTCCACTGATATGAAGAACCACCGGCACCGGCATCCAAAGTTGCACTCACCCCACTACAGATAAACACCCCTGCAGGCAGATTGATGACTGGATTCAGATTCACAGTTACATTCACGAACGCTGTAGCCTGACATCCATTTGCATCGATGACATTCACCGCATATGTTGTGGAACTATTAGGAGAAACTGAAATAGTATCATTGTTATTTCCGCTTGGATTCCAGCTATAACTCACACCACCGCCTGCAATCAGTGTAGCACTTTGTCCCTGACAAATACTCACATTCGGACTTACAGTTGGAACTGGCAATGGATTCACAAAAACATTCACGCTGTCAATTGCGCTGCAACCATTTGCATCCGTAACAATTACAGTATAGGTAGTATTTGATCCGGGAGATACTGAAATTGGACTACCGGATAAACCACCAGGGCTCCATTGATAAGATGTACCACCGGAAGCAGTAATAGTTGCGTTAGAACCAATACAGATAGTAACATCCGGACCGGCTGCTGCAACGGGCGGACCATTGATCTGCACCGGCAGAGTCAGCGTATCCATACATCCGAAGGCATTCGCCACCACTAATGTTACTGTATATGTACCGTTATTGGTAAATACATGAACCGGATTCTGCAAAGTAGATGTATCACCATCTCCAAAACTCCAGTAATAGGAAGTACCACCTGTAGAAGTATTATTAAACGTAACCGGTACATTCTGACACCCACTACCAACAGCAGTAAAGGCGGCTACCGGCTGAGGATTCACCACCACATTTTGAGTAATTGAATCAGTACAACCTGATGAATCAGTTACAATTAATGTAGCGGTATAAGTTCCGGGACCACCCAGGACCACAGATGGGTTCTGAGAAGTTGAAGTTGAACCATTGCTGAACGTCCACTGCCAACTGGCACCCGGAGGAATACTTGTATTATTAAAATGGATCAATGAACCGGCACAAGTAGTATCGGTTGAAAACGAAGGAACCGGTAAAGGAGCAATCACCACAGGTTGAATGATTGTATCAGTACAACCATAAATATTCTCAACGACCAAGGTCACATTATAAGTACCCGGTCCCGGGAAATTATGAGAAGGGTTCTGTAATGTAGAGCTAGTACCATCACCGAAATTCCAGTTCCAGAACTGCATTCCTCCAGGAGTACTGCTTTGATCAGTAAACTGAACTGTGGAATTGATACAAGCACCTGTCCATGTAAATGCTGCCGTTGGTTCAAATGCACTCAACACCTGTACTGTATCAGTGCTGGTACATGTACCATCAGAAACCGTAACAACATATGTACCAACCGGCACGGTTTGCGTAGGACCGGTAAATCCGTTACTCCATAAATAGGTATAAGGCGGATTACCTCCCGTAGCATTTGCTGTTAATGTAGCCAGATCACTACAAGCGATGTATTGATCCGGGCCTGCATCTACCACTATACCGGTAACTGTAATACAATATGAATAAGTATTTGCTCCAAAGAAAGGACAAGCATCATCATTTACTCTCACCGTAAAGCAATAAGGGTTGTTACTGATATCTGACGTTGAAGGTGTCCAGCAGAAAGTTCCAGTAGGATGTGGAGCACCGGCAGATGTAAAATTACCGGCAGGTATTCCGTTATTGGAAGTCAATGTCAAACTTTGGCCGGCATCTGTATCATTCGAGTAGATATCAAAACAAAGATTATCATTCGCACAAACAGTAATATCGAAATCATTTGTACCATTTATTCCGGTTAATGTTGGTAAATCATTATTACAATTCAATACTGTAATCTGGATATCACGAACTACCGAACCAATTAATACACCATTGCGATACTCCTGCACCAATACAGCCATAACGGTAACCTGCAACTGAGTTGGAGTAAAACAGATATCACCGGTAGCACCATTAAATTGAATAGCCGGCGTTGAGGCCAGCGGAGTAGTCGCATTATAAGGTGCTATATAACTAACATTATTAGTTGCAGTTTGTCTTGGATTTACAAGCGTGTAAACGAGTGAATCACCGTCCGGATCAACCGCACCGTGATTAAAGCAAAGCTCCTGACCAAGACAAGCAAACGGAACCGGTTTATTAGAGAACGTAGGCGAAGTATTACACTGAGCTACTGTATTATCGAGGTTCGCATATATAAAGAAAGTATTGGAACCAGGATTCGATATAGTAGTGATCGCAGCATTCCTGCAACACAGGGAATACGAGAACTGCCAATCAGGGCATTGCATTGGTAATGTCACCACCCCCTCGTACACCCACTCCTGAATACCCGTGAAGGTACCACCATTACAAGTACTGGTAGCAGTCGGACATAAATACGTCACTTCCTGTCCGGTACCCGGAATCGGATAACAAGTCACACCCAGGTTCTGACCACATGTGGTCGATCGGATGTTTACATAAACATTTGCCGGGGCATTAATACCAATACAATCGCGGTAGAAGGAAAGCCTAATCTTGTAGGTATTGCCACCGAGGCACTCGTACGTCATATCGGCTCCCATCGCATGGCTCGCCTTTGCTTGCTCCCCGTTAAGGAAGACCAGCGCAGCTGCCAGGATAAGTAACCATCTTTGTAGAATTCGGCTCATAGCATTGGGTTTTTCGTTTTTGCGTCCTGTTAGTTGCTTCAATTTCACAGGAATACTTTTATGGCAAAAACAAATCTAAGTGCATGTAAAGGCCAGAAAATGAGAGATTCACACAGTGTATCAGGACTGTAAGAAAGCGTTAAAAGGAAACAAGGAAATCCTCTTTTAAATATTGATTTACAGAGCCTTACAGCAATTCAAATGATCAGCCAAATGAAAAATACACCGTAAGAAAACAGCAAGGCTGAAGCGATAATCACCTCAGGAAAAAAAAGAAGCAAACAAATACCGCAAACATTACACAATGTGAATGTCAACAGGTGCCATAAAATCTTACTAAATTTTTAAATAACGAATCCCACAGGAACCACTAAAAAAATCATGCCAAAATAGTTGAACGAGTTGTTTGAAAAACTTAAAAATAGTACACCATCAGAAAATCTGCTGTTTAATCAACTCACGAAACCAGAAAGTAAATCTATCCGGATCACTATCAATTTCAGCTTTTAATTGCTGCATAGAAACCCATTTTACACTCTCAACTTCTTCAATATTTAAAACAGGAACACCATTATACTTTCCTTTCAGCACATAATCAAATTCATGCTCTGTTAGTCCATTTTCAAATTCTGCTTTATAGACGAAATGGTGAACGATCTCCACTTCAACATCCTGAATACCCAACTCCTGCTTAAGTCGACGCAAGGCAGCTTCCACAACCTCTTCGCCCGGAGCAGGATGACTACAACAGGTATTGGTCCATAAACCTCCTGAATGATATTTCGAAAATGCCCGTTGTTGAAGCAATAACTCCCCTGCCTCATTGAAAAGGAACACTGAAAATGCACGATGTAAAATTCCTTTCACATGCGCCTCCATTTTCTCCATTTCACCGACCACCTGATCGTCCTGATTCACAAGAATGACTTTATCCATGATGGAAAGATAACAAAACGGAAGGAAAAAAGTTTTTCAGTTTTAATAAGGGATAATTTTATTGGCCGATCGTAGTGATATTACCAAGATGCGGCTTGATTTTCAGTGCCAACGCCAAGACACTATGCCCACCCTTCAGATCGAGTTTTTTACTGATGTTATGACGGTGATTTTCTACGGTTTTAGGACTGATGAATAAAAGATCCGCAATTTCCGAAGTCGACTTCTCCAGCGAAACATAATACAACACTTTGCGCTCAGACTTTGACAACCTTGACAACAAAGCCTGCACCTCATCAAAACCAAAATCGAGTGCCCCGTTAATGCTATCATTTATTCGACGATTCATTTCTTCCAGCACCTTTGTCCGCTGCTTCAATCGGGTTTCGATTGCAGACAAGAGATCCTTTCTATTCACCGGCTTTAACAGGTAATCATCGGCTCCCAGGTTCATTCCTGAACGAATATCATCATGCTCCACCTTTGCAGAAAGAAAAATAAAAGCTGTAGTTAATCCACCCGGCAAATCACGAATCGTTTTGAGCACATCAAATCCATCCATCTTTGGCATTTTAATATCGCATAAAACCAAATCCGGTTGTTCGATATTATACAATTCAATACCATCCATTCCATTCGGCGCTACTTTCACCTCATACCCTTCCAGGTCGAGAATATCGCGAAGATTCTGACGCAATACTTCTTCGTCCTCAATAATCAATACCTTGTTCATTTAACTTTGGTTTTAGCGGGAAATTAATACTCACAACACATCCTTCTTTCTCTTTACTCTTTATTTTAATTTTTCCTTTATGCAAATCGACAAATTGCTTCACGATCACCAGTCCCATGCCTGTACCGGCAATATTACCCGTATTAGAAGCTCTGAAAAAAGAAGTAAACAACTGATCCTGCTCCGGCTCAGGGATACCGATACCGCGATCGCGAACAGAAACTTCGTACGATTCCTGATCGCATTTCACCACCACTTCCACCGGTTTATCCTCCGCAGAATATTTCAATGCATTGTGCAGAATATTCGAAAACACATGCTCCATCATTTTTGAGTCGAACGCAGCCTCCTTCACATCTCCTTCTATCGTCACCCGAATCAGACG
The DNA here is from genome assembly GCA_017995075.1 of Bacteroidia bacterium. Classification (GTDB taxonomy): domain Bacteria; phylum Bacteroidota; class Bacteroidia; order AKYH767-A; family OLB10; genus JAJTFW01. Next base: position 11,767 of record JAGOJO010000023.1, read on the forward strand.
TTCCGGGAAACGAAGCCGTATCTCTGAACTCAATTGCTGAAGGAACGCATTAAAATCCTGTAATCTTGGATTAAACGGAATACGCCCCGACTGCATCTTACCGAACAGGAGAATATTGTCCATAATCTGCGTCATCCGGTTAATTTCTTCCATGGCCCGCTCCAGATGAAACTCCATTCGGATATCAAAATCTTTCGGATTTTTTTCCATCAGTATCCGCACGAGTTCGATGCTGGTCATAATGCCTGCTAATGGAGTACGAAACTCATGCGAAGCCATACTCACAAACCGTGACTTAAGTTCTGACAATTCGCGCTCTTTATCGAGTGCATGTTTAACTTTATCCTCCGCATCTTTAAGCAGAGTAATGTCTGTTTCAACTGACACCCAATTTGACAACTCACCCTTTTCATTAAAGATAGGCGTAGCATTCAGGTAGAACCAAACTTTAGTACCATCCTTCATGTATGACAATTTCTCTCCTGTAAATGGCAATTGGTTCAACGTTGCATTCTTCAATTGCTCCCGAACAGCAACATCTGTATCCGGACCATCCAGTAATTCTCCCGGATAATATCCTATCACCTCATTGGCGGTATAACCTGTACGACGCAAGAAAGCCTCATTCACCCATTCAACACGTGCATCAGCATCAGTAATAATCACCATGCTATTGGTTTTGGAAGCCACCACTGCCAGCTGACGATAGGTTTGATCACGCATCTTCCGCTCTGTCACATCCCGACATATGCATACAAGACCTCGATCAGGTAACATGGTCAATGAAATCTCCGTGTGAATTTCCTCATTAGAGCCCTTACGAATACCCTTTGTTTCTCCACTCCATGTACCATCCCGCATTAACTGCGGAAAAACTTCCTTCTCAATGCGATCAATCTCCAAAGAAGTATACAGCTCACGCCATGTTTTACCCAACAATTCATCTTCCTTCTCGAAACCATACATCCGCACATGCGCATCATTCAGGTATGTATATTCACCGGACTCATTCAATATAGCAATACCATCTGTACTCACCTCAATCGCTATCTCCTGATTTTTTATCTTCGACTCATAATCCTTCAGTTGATTAATATTGAGACCATAGCCCACAGCAAAATTAAAGTCTCCGTTTTCATGATTCACTGATTTCATGATCCGCAAATTGGTCACCTTCTCCCCATTCTTTTCCATCGTCTCTTCAAAAGAGTACTGATCCATTTGGTTAGATAAAAAATGCTGATATCGGGCCCGCCTTAACTCCGCAATAGACTCAGGGAAACCTCTTCTTCTGACATAGTCAAAATCATCCTTACCAATAAGCCACTCACGCACTTCTTTATCCCGAATGGCATGCGCATTCAGATACAGGTAACGTTGCTTCTCATCAAACACTGCAATATCAGAAGGGAGATTATCGAGAATTGTTTTATAGAACACACTATCACTTTCCAGTTTTTTAATGCGGTCCACCTGCAATACTTTCTTTACCTCGAATAAAAAACAAAGTTCTTCATCGTGCAGGTAAGTTGTCACATTCCAAACATTCTCAATATCCACATTAAAAGCATGAGAAATTCCTGACACTTCAAACGCCAATAAAATTGATCGTCTGTTGTTTATATCAAGAAACTGATTAAGTAACTCCTGGACATTTTGCTCACCGGTAGTCAACTCCTGAAAAGCACGATTCGCAAAACGAACTGAGAGATCCCCGTTCGTCAATAACAATGGTAATGAAATTGCATCCAGCAATTCATCACTCAACAAGGTCAATGTTGATAGTTCTTCTTTTCTCACCGGACACCAATATTTAGGGATGGAATGCAAAAAAATGAAATAAATTCACTTTAAAGGTATCCAGATTAAAATTGGGGGTAAGCACCTATTCGACGAAACAGGTCAAATTGTTGGTGAAAATTCAACTAACCCCGATAAAAAATTAACCCTGATTCACCTTCAGACCATTCACCGACAACCAAGATCCACCGTTATACACTTCAGTAAATCCCTGTTGCTTTAAATAGGTGGTTGCCTGTCCACTCCTGTTACCGGAAGCGCAGCATAAAATGATCGGCTTCGGTAATGTTTCGATTTCCTTGATGCGGCCGGGAATATCATACAAGGGAATATTCAGTGCACCTTCTACATGTGCAGTATCAAACTCCCAATCATTTCTCACATCAATAATAGTAGCCCCGTTCAGAGATGGCAACGTTTCCATTTTTTATGAATTTATGCCACAAAAGTACTTCAGCCAAACAGCCGTTATCTGTTATAAATGTTACATATGGCAATTTATTCATTTGCCTTCATCAGTTTCTTCCGTAGAAGAAGTTCAGTTTGAGACCATACTTCTGCTATATAAACGCCCTCGATAAGGTAGCTTAAGTCGATTGCATCACCATTACGGATATTACCATTATAAACTTCCTGACCTTTCAGTGATAAAAGTTTAAGCTTCAATTCTCGTTGTGGAACAAGATCAGACAAGGTTACCGAAGAAACGACAGGATTTGGAAATAAAGTTATTCCGTTAGCACCATTTTCATCTATACCGGTAGCCAAAGTCACAGTAAAATCGATAGAATCAATTGGTCCGGGAACGATGCCCGGTGAGCAAGGCGCAGGCAACATTCCCATATCCTCCTGCAGAAAAAACCGGTAAGTCCCTGCCGTTAGTTGTCCCAACAAGAAAGTATCATTATCATTACAAATTACCGACAGCATTCCTACGCAGTGCATACCTCCGGCGTCAAACCTGTTTCCACCCATATTCGATACCGCCAATGATTTCTCATCGCAAGAAGCCGAAGAAAACATCATTTCAGCCACCACTTGAACCTGATCGTTTGTTGTCGGGTTTGACGGAACCGTATAAAGTTGCATAATAGTTTGAGATTGCATGCTCAATGAAAAGAGCACCAGACAAGATGTAATAATAGCTTTCATGTGCGGAGAATTAATGTTGTTTAGTGTTTAAATGTTGAGATGTGGCGGTCTACCGTTGGCTACTGGCTGCAGGCTACAGGCTACAGGCTACTGGCTACTGGCTACTGGCCGCAGGCTACAGGCTACAGGCTACAGGCTACTGGCTGCTGGCTGTTGGCTGTTGGCTGTTGGCTGTTGGCTGCAGGCTACTGGCTTCAGGCTATTGGCTTCAGGCTACAGGCCTTTAGCTGTTGGCTGTTGGCTTTTAATTTTGGGCTTTAATTAATAAATAGATTTACTCTAAGACCTTTAAAGATCGGAGTAGTTGCCTGAAATGTGGATAGACAGTTAAAAATTTACACATTATTCATTACAAACAAATGTATTTCAAACATTTAACGATGCAAGCGAATGTCAACTAAACGTTCTCGAGGCATTTATGTATGATTGGTGCAAGTTTTAAATACTAAATCTCACGATTTCAAACCTTTGTAAATCAAAAATTTGAAGTGAATCAAAATATATTCAGTCAAACCGATGATCTCGACGACAGATTTCGTTTACACAATCTTGGACGTGTTAGATCTACTTCTCCCTATCTTCCATGGGAATTGATCGGCTATATTGACAAACCAAACCGAAATGAAAGTGTAATTCCAGAGCGAAAACTGAAAAATCTAAACAGAGAAGACTTAGAAAAATTCATACTCAAATATTTCAATATCAATCTCTAAGATTACTCAAATTTACTTGAGCCCCCCCTTTGATGAAAAATGTAATGATTTTTTAAATTTCTAAACCCTAGTAAAATATTTTTTTATGCCTTCGCCCTGGAGAGTTGGTCCCGAGGTAGTTACTCGGAATGAGGAGCCTAGCCTCCTCACAGAGCAGTCGATTACCTACCGCAACAATAAAAAAATAAGAAAAAGTGACATTTTTAATAATTTCAAATCCCTCGTAAAATATTTTGTTATAATTTCGCCCCCGGAGAGTTGGTTCCGAGGTAGTTACTCGGAATGAGGAGCCCAGCCTCCTCACAGAGCGGTCGATTTTTAAGCCGCAGAACATTTTAAAATTATATGTACAAAGTTTATATTCTTTATTCTAAATCTTCTCATAAAATTTATATCGGTCAAACAAATGACCTCGAAGACAGATTTCGTTTACACAATCTTGGACGTGTTAGATCTACTTCTCCCTATCTTCCATGGGAATTGATCGGCTATATTGACAAACCAAACCGAAGTGAAAGTGTAATTCTAGAGCGAAAACTGAAAAATCTAAACAGAGAAGACTTAGAAAAATTCATACTCAAATATTTCAATATCAATCTCTAAGATTACTCAAATTTACTTGAGCACCCCCTTTGATGAAAAATGTAATGATTTTTTAAATTTCTAAACCCTAGTAAAATATTTTTTTATGACTTCGCCCCGGAGAGTTGGTCCCGAGGTAGTTACTCGGAATGAGGAGCCTAGCCTCCTCACAGAGCAGTCGATTACCTACCGCCACAATAAAAAAATAAGAAAAAGTGACATTTTTAATAATTTCAAATCCCTCGTAAAATATTTTGTTATAATTTCGCCCCCGGAGAGTTGGTTCCGAGGTAGTTACTCGGAATGAGGAGCCCAGCCTCCTCACAGAGCGGTCGATTTTTAAGCCGCAGAACATTTTAAAATTATATGTACAAAGTTTATATTCTTTATTCTAAATCTTCTCATAAAATTTATATCGGTCAAACAAATGACCTCGAAGACAGATTTCGTTTACACAATCTTGGACGTGTTAGATCTACTTCTCCCTATCTTCCATGGGAATTGATCGGCTATATTGACAAACCAAACCGAAGTGAAAGTGTAATTCTAGAGCGAAAACTGAAAAATCTAAACAGAGAAGACTTAGAAAAATTCATACTCAAATATTTCAATATCAATCTCTAAGATTACTCAAATTTACTTGAGCACCCCCTTTGATGAAAAATGTAATGATTTTTTAAATTTCTAAACCCTAGTAAAATATTTTTTTATGACTTCGCCCCGGAGAGTTGGTCCCGAGGTAGTTACTCGGAATGAGGAGCCTAGCCTCCTCACAGAGCAGTCGATTACCTACCGCCACAATAAAAAAATAAGAAAAAGTGACATTTTTAATAATTTCAAATCCCTCGTAAAATATTTTGTTATAATTTCGCCCCCGGAGAGTTGGCAGAGCGGTCGATTGCGGCAGTCTTGAAAACTGTTGAAGGTAACACTTCCTGGGGTTCGAATCCCTAACTCTCCGCCAAGCCTAAAATGGATTGCCCCGCAAGGGGCAATTTTATTTTAGAGCGGTCTCAAGCTTGCTTGGAGAACGTGAAAAAATAAAATTGATGAGGAGTGAAACGACGGCAATCCATTTTAGGCTTGTCCGCCTCCCCCAACGGGATCAGCGAGGAACGAGCTAATCCCAGGTACTATTGATGCACTATGCCCCGCAAGGGGCAATTTTATTTTAGAGCGGTCTCAATTCAATCCTCGTCGTTACGGTAGCGGATTGGCACAAGGCTTTGTATTTCTTTAGCGGAAAATAGCCGGCTATGGATAATAAATCTAAAGCCGGTAGGGATTTCAAGAGAAAAACTTGACCCTCGTCCTTTTACGATATCGAGGGTAAGATGTGTGTGTTTCCAGTACTCGAATTGGTCTCCACTCATCCAGAATTCAGTGTTGCTGATGGTCCCCAGACAAACATCATGAAATCCGATTTTGAAATCATCTTTTTGAAAACACATTGGAGATGACCCATCGCAACATCCTCCGCTTTGATGAAACACCAATTCGCCGAATGACGTCTTTAATACCGAGAGTAAATGCTCAGCTTCAGGTGTGATAGAAATTCGATTCATTGAATTCTAAATATAAACTGCCGGACAATGAAGTTCCCATCATCCGGCAGTCGTTATATTATATTAAAAGAAACCGAGTTTATTTTTGTTATAAGATATCAGCATGTTTTTTGTCTGGCGATAATGCGATAGCATCATTTTATGCGTTTCGCGGCCAAACCCGGACTTTTTATACCCACCGAATGGAGCATGAGCCGGGTAAGCATGATAACAATTTACCCAAACCCTACCAGCCTGAATAGCACGTGGCACCTGATATAATTCATGCGCATCTCTTGTCCACACACCTGCACCGAGTCCGTAAAGTGTATCATTGGCGATTGCGATAGCTTCTTCCGTCGTCTTGAAGGTTGTTACGCAAGTTACCGGACCAAAAATCTCCTCTTGAAACACACGCATTTTATTCGTCCCTTTCAGAATAGTAGGCTGAATGTAATAACCACCGCTAATATCACCTTCCATTTTATTGGCATCACCACCGCACAACACCTCAGCTCCTTCTTCCTTCCCAATCTTCAGATAACTCAGGATTTTTTCATACTGATCATTCGATGCCTGTGCTCCAATCATAACAGAAGGGTTCAGCGGATTACCGGATACAATCGCATTGGTACGCTCAACCACCTTTTTCATAAACTTATCGTAGATCTTTTCATGCACCAGAATACGCGAAGGACAAGTACACACCTCACCTTGATTCAGAGCGAATAATACGGCACCTTCCACTGCTTTATCAAAAAACTCATCATCAGCAGCCGCCACTGATTCAAAGAAGATATTCGGAGACTTACCACCCAACTCCATTGTAACCGGAATCAGATTCTCTGAAGCATATTGCATAATCAATCTACCAGTTGTTGTTTCTCCTGTAAAGGCGACCTTGTTTATTCGTGTCGAAGTTGCCAGAGGCTTACCAGCTTCAGGACCAAATCCTGTCACCACATTTAAAACACCGGGAGGAAGAATATCTCCAATTAACTCCATCAGACATATCAACGAAGTAGGCGTTTGCTCAGCCGGTTTAACAATCGTACAACAACCCGCAGCAAGAGCAGGTGCAATTTTCCAGGCCGCCATCAGTAAAGGAAAATTCCATGGAATAATCTGACCCACTACACCCAAAGGCTCATGCAGATTGATACTAACAGTATGCTCATCATGCTCGGAAATAGTGCCTTCTTCCGAACGCAGCACACCACCGAAATAACGAAAATGATCTACCACCAGCGGTAAGTCTGCCGCCATGGTTTCGCGAATCGGCTTTCCATTATCGATTGTTTCCACCGCAGCCAGATAACTCAGATTATCCTCGATGACTTGTGCAATTTTCAGCAACAGATTGCTACGGAAAGTAGCCGAAGTTTTACTCCACGAAGGGAAGGCAGCATGCGCCGCATCCAGTGCCAATTCAATATCCTCCTTTGTTGAACGAGCCGCAGTGGTGAATGCTTTACCATCCACCGGCGAGATATTTTCAAAATAAGCTCCTTTCACCGGAGCGACGAATTTGCCACCGATATAGTTCTCATAACGTGGCTTAAAATCCGGGCGTTGTACATTTTTTTCCATGATCTTGCTATTTGTTTCCTGCAAATAGGGCATTAATCGGGAAGATTGTCCTTCATTATTGTCCGTTCGAATAGCACAATCTTCCCAAATAGGCCAAAACCTGAAGAAAATCAGAAATCAAGTAGTATATTTGGATATCGAACTTGCAGGTTTCATGTTTAAACTGAACCCCTACGCTCTCACTGAAAAGCAACACCTTACTACGGAGGTGGAGCACCGTACTACGTTCACTACAAACCGTTGTGAATTCAGTATTTTCGAGACACATCGAAAGGCCGAGAATGTAAAACTCCGGTTCGGCGGCTTTACAATTACATCGATGTTGCGTGGCAAAAAAGTAATTCACGGAGCGGAAACAGATAAATTCGATTATATACCCGGACAAACTTTAATGCTGCCTGACAATCAGGATATGATCATTGATTTTCCTGATGCCCGCTACCATGCCCCTACACAATGTACCGCATTGGTAATAGACAACGAATATCTTCAGAAGCAACTGGATTACATCAACGAACAGTTTCCGAAAGAAAAAGAAATTGGCGGCGAATGGAAACTACATCCAACTGAATTCTTCCTGCGAAATGACGAGAACATTGTTCAACTCGGGAATAAAATTATTAAAATATTTTCCGGTACAGATCCGCTAAAGGATATACTGCTCGATCTTAAGTTAAAAGAGCTATTACTTTCCATCATCCGGCTGCAGAATCTTCGTCTTGTATCTACTCCAACAGGCAACGATAAAATCATCAACGACCGTTTCAAAGCTGTGGTTGAGTATATCCGCAACAATGCCTCCAGCAATCAACTTAGCATTCAACAACTCAGCAAGATGGCTTATATGAGCAAGTCGTCATTTTACCGCGCCTTTGCTCAGGAGTTTGGAATTTCACCAAATCAGATGCTGCTCATTGAAAAAATAAATCACTCAAAAGCATTGCTTGCCAATGAATCGATGTCGGTAAAGGATGTCAGTTTCGCGGCGGGCTTCTCCGATCCGAATTATTTCTGCAGGATGTTTAAAAAAGTAGCAGGATGTACTCCGGGAGAATATCGGTTACAGGTCAGACTCGACGCCAACTGACAAGCGTCATCTGTTTTATTAACCTCCAACCAATCAATCCAATAACCCTTACACTTTCCTGACGCTTTGCCTCTTCTTTTTGGTTAATTTTGATGACCAATCTAACCGACATGAAGAAAAACCTACTCATCCTGACCTTTCTTCTGCTGAGTGCACCTGCATTCGTGATGGCTAAAAACCTACAGGCACGTCTCTCCTATTGCAGTTTTAACTCTCCTGAAAAAGGACCATACTTCGAAACGTATCTGCTGGTGGAAGGCCATAGTGCTCAATATAAGGAAATCAGCAAAGGAATTTTCCAGGCAGCTATCGAAGCAACTCTTGTCTTCCGCGAAGGTGACAGCATCCGTTACTTCGACAAGTTCAATCTACTCAGCCCTGAAACAGTTGACACGCTGAATTCCATCAGTAATTTCACCGATTTGCACAGGGTGAGTCTTCCCAATGGCAACTACCAGATGGAGCTGATCATCCGCGACAAAAACAACGCCGACACAAAGCCTTATGTAGTGCGACAGGAAGTGATTATTTCCTATTACAGCAATGTAATTTCCATCTCAGACATTGAACTTGTCAGCTCATACAAACCGGAAAGCAAGGAATCCATCCTGAATAAAAATGGATATGAAATTGTTCCCTTTGTAGATAATTTCTACGGACAGGAAAACAACACACTTAGCTTCTATGCTGAATATTACTACACCAGTTCTGTGCTGGGAAGTAATGATTTTTTACTCAACTATCAAATTGTCAGCTACGAAAGCAAAAAGATTGTTGAAGCCAACTCCAGTTTCAGCCGACAGAAGCCCAAAGAAATCGGGATTCTCCTCACTGAATTCGACATTACAGATCTCCCTTCCGGAAATTATAATCTGAACATCACGATCCGCGACAAAGACAACAACCAGCTTGCCACAAAGGAATGTTTCTTCCAACGCAGTAAACCACTTACGATTGTAGCCGACGGGAATGATATGAATTACATGAAGCTGGATGTATCCAATACGTTCGCATCACAGATCAGTAACCGCGACACGCTCGCCGAATACATCAAATGCCTCTGGCCGATCAGTTCACCAAAGGAAAACACTTTTGCGTTGAACCAACTTGAGATTGCCGATACTAAAATGATGCAACAGTATTTTTATGATTTCTGGCAGCGACGCAATGTGCAGAATCCGCAACTTGCCTGGATGAACTACAAAACAGAGGTAGATAAAGTCAACCAGACCTTTACTAGCGGAAAGAAAAAGGGATACATGACAGAACGTGGAAGGGTTTATCTCAAATACGGCCCACCGAATCAGATTTCCAAAGCCTATAATGAGCCGAGCACATACCCTTATGAAATCTGGCAATATTACACCCTTGAGAACCAAAGCAACCGCAAATTTGTGTTTTATTGTCCTGAAATCGGAGGCAATGATTTCACCTTGCTACACAGTGATGCCCGAGGGGAAGTATTTGAAGCTCAGTGGATGGTTATCCTTAAGAAACGTACAGAGACCTTCAATGATGTCGATAAAACAAAGGCAAGGAGTACTTATGGCAATCAGTTTGAAAATTTATTCCAGAATCCACGATAATATCTGCTCAGGATCACCTGATTTCTTTCAGGAGATGACAGAAAGATCATAGTTTTGCAGGGCCGCTATGCGGCCCTGTTTATTTATGCCCCAAATCGCCATCGTCATCCTCAACTGGAACGGCAGACATTTCCTCGAGAAATTTCTTCCGGGCGTTGTGCAGCATAGTAAGGATCTGGCACGTATAGTGGTGGCAGACAATGCATCCACGGACGACTCCCTCTCCTATGTGGAAGCGAATTTCCCTGAAGTTGCTATCATCCGGCTGGATCAGAACTATGGCTTTACAGGAGGCTACAACAGAGCATTGCAACAGGTACAGGAGCCGTATTATGTACTGCTTAATTCGGATGTAGAAGTATCTGAAGGCTGGATTACTCCATTACTTCAATTCATGGAAAATCATCCGGAAGTTGCAGCCTGTCAGCCAAAGATCAGATCCTATAGTGACCGCCATTTACTTGAACATGCAGGAGCCGCAGGAGGATTCATTGACTATCTCGGATATCCATTTTGCAGAGGCCGCATCTATAATCATCTCGAAGAAGATAAAGGACAATATGATCAGCCTGTTCCAGTATTCTGGGCAACAGGAGCTTGTTTATTCATCCGCAAAGACGATTTCCGAAATGAAAACGGCTTCGATGAACAATTTTTCGCTCATATGGAAGAAATAGATTTATGCTGGCGTCTTCAGCAATCAGGAAAGCAGATATGGGTCATACCTCAGAGTACTGTATACCATGTTGGTGGCGGTACACTGCCTAAAAATAATCCCAGAAAAACATTTTTCAATTTCCGGAACAATTTAATGATGCTTTTCAAGAATTTACCTGGACACCGGTTGATCTGGTTGATTCCACTCCGACTCATCCTCGATGGCTTAGCCGGCATAAAATTTTTTATGGATGGTGACCGTAAGGATACACTCGCCGTTATCAAAGCACATTTTGCGTTTTATGCGTTTGTCATCACCCATTTCAGAACAAGATACCGTCAACAACGACATCTCAAAATACACCCATCCAAGGGAATATACCACGCGAGCATCGTGCGTGCATATTACCTGCAGGGAAAAAAATATTTTCATCAGTTAAATCAGGAGAAAATCAGTTAAGCAATGAAAATTATCTGTGTAGGCAGAAATTACGCCGCCCATGCGAAGGAACTTAACAATGCAGTAGAAGAGGAACCTGTTATCTTTCTAAAACCGGAAACAGCCTTGATACCTGCTAAACAGCCTTTCTTTTTACCCTCTTTCTCTACTGATGTGCACTATGAAACTGAACTTGTCATCCGTATTAACAAGGTCGGGAAAAACATAGAGGAAAAGTTCGCGCACCGCTACTATGATGAAATCACGCTCGGTATTGATTTTACAGCTCGTGATGTACAGCAGAAATTAAAGACCAAGGGACTTCCCTGGGAGTTAGCAAAAGGTTTTGATGGATCAGCGCCTGTTGGACAATTCAAAACATTGCAGCAGTTTGGTAAAGGCATCAATGATCTGAATTTTCGAATGTTGCTCAACGGAGAGGTTAAACAAACAGGTCATACCTCCGATATGATTTTCAACGTCGATAAAATCATCTCCTTTGTCTCCGGGTTTTACACCTTAAAAATCGGCGATTTGATCTTCACAGGTACACCACAGGGTGTGGGTCCGGTAAAAGCCGGCGATGTCATTGAAGCACTGCTGGAAGACGAATCTGTCCTGAGTGTAAAAGTACGCTAAGCTCCATAAACATCCGGAGGTTGAAATATTTTACATTAGATACAACAAATTAATCCCCAAAGTTGTCTATTATTGAGTTATGCTTAACCCCCGGCTATTAACGGCTGTTTTTCTTCTTTTGCTGGTACAGATTTTCACCTGTATTCCGGCGAAAGCAACTCATATTGTTGGCGGAGAGCTCAACTATCGATATCTCGGAAACAATATTTACGAGATAAATCTGACGGTATACCGCGACTGTTACAATGGGGTTCCGCCATTCGATGATCCGGCCTCTGTCGGAATCTTCAATGCCATCAACAATGCATTTATACGCGAGAAACTTTTCAATTTTGTTGAGCTCGACACAGTACCTCCGACGATTAACTCACCCTGTTTTCTGCCTCCGACCGATATCTGCTATGAGCGGACTGTTTACACAGACACAGTGATCCTCCCTCCTTCTGCAGGCGGATATATTCTCAGTTATCAACGCTGTTGCCGGAACGTTACCATCGTGAATATCATCACACCGGAATCAACAGGTGCTACCTATGAAGCCTGGATGGCTGGTACGAGTACCTTCTCACAAAACTCCAACCCGGTATTTACCAACTGGCCACCTCCATTTGTTTGCGCGGGATACCCATTTGTATTTGATCATTCGGCTACTGACTATGAAGGAGACTCCATCGTTTACCAACTGATCACTCCACTCGACGGCGCTTCTACTTCGAATCCGATGCCGCAACCACCCAATCAACCACCCTATGCACCGGTGTTTTTTAATCCGCCCTACTCGGTGGGAGATATGATTGGCGGAGTCCCTCCAATGGCCATAGATCCAAATACAGGTATTCTAACATGCCTGCCCACAACCCTGGGACAATTTGTGGTTGGTATTCGGGCCATTGAATACCGGGGAGGAGTTGTAGTGGGATATACACGACGCGATTTTCAGCTGAACGTGGTCCCATGTCCGACGCTGGTAGTTGCAGCATTACAGAATCCATTGATCAGCTGTGGCAGCAATACAGTTCTCTTCCAGAACCTGAGCTTTAATGCCGGATCTTATTCCTGGGACTTTGGAGTACAGGGATCTACGACGGATGTTTCTACCGCAACAACACCTTCGTTCACATATCCGGATACCGGTACATATACTGTGACGCTCATTGCCTATTCCAATATTGATCCCGGCTGTGCAGATACTACCTATGGTACCGTTACGATATTGCCGGATTACGTGGCAGACTTCAGCTATACAATTGATACCTGCAAAAACGAAGTCAGCTTTAACGACACTTCGAATTCCGTGAGTGGTACAACCATCGCAGCTTCCTGGACGTTCGGCGACGGTTCCACATCCAACCTTCAAAATCCAACACATACCTATGGTTCATCAGGAACCTGGAATGCCCAATTGATTGCTACCAGTTCCAGAGGATGCAAGGACACTATTATTAAACCAGTTGTATTGCTTCCAAGCATCGATGTGCAAGTACAATCGAAAACCGACGTAAGTTGTTTGGGCGATTGCAATGGTACGGCACAAACTACAGCTATCAACGGACTACCGCCTTACAATTACCAATGGAACGATCCGGCACAGCAAACTACTTCATTGGCAGATAGTCTTTGTCCGGGTATTTATACAGTCACTGTAACCGATGATCGTGGCTGTACCACAACAGAAACCATCACCATCAGTGAACCTGCCGCCTTAACTGCCTCTTCAATTTCTACACCTGATTACTGCGGAGGAATTTGCGGAGGGAGTGCTTCGGTGAATGCCACAGGAGGAACGGTGCAGTATTCATATCTATGGTCGGATCCGCAACAGCAACAAACCGCCACAGCGAATGGACTCTGCCAGGGAACGTACACAGTAACGGTAACGGATAGCCGAGGTTGTAGTTTTATCGACTCCATTCAGGTTGCCTACGTAGATTCATTTCCTGTATTAGATGCGACTGCTGACACCACCCAGCTTTATGTTGGTCAAAGCACGTATATACATGCAAACACTGTCAATACAAACTGGAATATCAACTGGACTCCTTCCTTCAGCCTCAACAGCAGCACTAGTTTTGATCCTCTCGCCTCACCTCCTATCACCACTACCTATGTTTTAACCGGTACTGATCAGAATGGATGTCCGAGCTCCGATAGTGTAACTATTGAAGTGAAAGATGTATTATGTGCAGAGCCCGAAATCTTTATACCCAACGCGTTCTCTCCGAATAGTGATCAGAACAATGATATACTTTATGTCCGCGGAAACACCATCGAAAAAGTATACCTGGCCATCTACGACCGCTGGGGAGAGATACTGTTCGAAACAAATTCTACCAGTCTGGGATGGGATGGGACCTACAAAGGCCAACCTGTAACTGCCGACGTTTATGTGTATTATGTAGAGATCACCTGCTACGACAAAAGTCAATTCAAGAAAAAAGGAAACATCAGTGTAATCCGATAAGAACAACCGATACATGATTAAAAAATGCATAACATTCCTTTTCCTTCTTCTCTTCCTCCGGGAAGTGCAGGGACAGGACTTGCATTTTTCACAATTCATGTATTCTCCCTTAAACGGCAACGCTGCCAACGCCGGATTCTTCGACGGAGATTTACGGGCAGGAGCACTTCATCGCCGCCAATGGGGATCCATCACAGTCCCTTATAAAACATTCTCTGCAGCCGCTGATGCAGGCATGAATCTATTCACAGATAAACTGCCGGGTGTCGGAGCAGGAATTCTCTTTAACCATGATCAGGCCGGCGACGGACAACTCACCAACCTCGATGTCAGACTCCATCTTTCCTATCGGTTAAGCCTTACCGAAGATTCCGTTCATTTTATACGTGCAGGTATTATGGGAGGATTTACGCAGCGAAACATTGACTTCAACGAGCTCACCTTTGACGAACAGTTCGATGGAGATGCCTGGGATCCATTAGCACCAAACGGAGAAACTTTCGCACGGAACACCACCTCCTGGATGGATCTGGGAGCAGGTATTGGCTGGGATATGATCAACGAACGATCCAGATGGCAGGCAGGAATATCTGCTACTCATCTTAACCGACCCAATCAAAGTTTTTACAATACACCTGTGAAGCGTCCGGTACTCTGGCAATTTAATCTGGCCTCAGCCATTGCCATCAATGAAACATTCACGCTTGCGCCGGCTGCTGTATTTATGTTACAGGAAAAATTTACACAGTTAAACTTCGGAGCAGAAGGACGTATTCAGATGCAGGAAGAGAAGAATAAAAAGTATGCCATCGGACTCGGACTTCATTACCGGCTTCAGGATGCACTTATCCCTTCCGTAGCATTGTACTGGAGTAAATTCAGGTTCGGTTTTTCCTATGATATCAACACCTCCGGACTCCGTCAGGTCAGCAATGGCCGAGGTGGTCCTGAATTCAGTCTCACTTATATCACCCGGAAAATAAAAGCCAGGCCACAACGCAGCGTCATATGTCCCGTGTACTAAGCAAACTATTTCTTATCGCACTGCTGCTCACTGTTAGCGGACAATTAAACGCGCAATCAAAAAACGCCTATCTCCGCGCCGGCGATGATTGCATGGCCAAGAATGATCCCTTTTGTGCAATCGGTCACTATAAAGCCGCACTGGATTATGCCGAAGATGCTGATGTTTATGCACGACTTTGTGCAGGAGAAAAAGCTTTACACAACTACAAAGAAGCCATCAACTGGGCCATACGATGTATGCAAAAAGTGAATGGCCTTGAAGAAAAGATATCTATCTATCAGCAAACGGCAGACCTATATAAACGAACCGGGAATTTCACTGCAGCCCAATCCTGCATCGACACATTGCTACGCATCGACACCGCTCGCAATGAGTATTGGAAACAGCTTAAAGCAGATTATACCATCGCAGAAAATGTTTTTGCTGATACATTATCACTTCAACTCATCCATGAACCCGGTGATGTAAACACGGCATACTCAGATTTTGCGCCGGCAGCATTGGGTGATTCACTCCTGATCTACTCCTCCCTTCGTTACAGTATACCTGACGTAAGTGAGAAAATTTCTACATCACGAATTGCAACTATCAATACCAAACAGGCCAACAGAGCGAAATCGGTGCTGCTTCCTCCCGTCATTAATCAGGCTTCCTTCAATGATGCCAATGCCACGATCAGTGCGGATGGTAAAATCATGATCTTCTCTCGCTGCCTTTACGACGATGCGGGAAAATTGCGCTGTGCCCTCTATGAATCCAAATTGAAAAACGGACAATGGACCGAAGCAATTAAGCTCAGCAGTGAAATTAATCCCAACGGAAAATCAAGTACACAACCCTGCATAGCCACAAATAAATCTGAAGGGTATTTATTGTTTTTCTCCAGTGATAAAAGCGGAGGCAATGGAGGAATGGACATTTGGATAACACAGCGATTAGGAGATAATAAATACAGCAAACCGGAAAATGCCGGCAAAAAAGTAAATACAGCCGGCGATGAATGGACACCGTTTTACGACGTAGAGCTTGATTCACTTTACTTCGCCGGAGAACGAACTTATGGACTCGGCGGATTAGATCTATACCAGATTTCCTATTCCAAAATTAAATCCGACTCCACCCGATTATTGCCGCAACCCTACAACAGCGGATACAATGATTTGTATTACACACGCAGTTACGGTGCCGAATTCAAAACCTATCTTGTTACCAATCGTCCGCCTGCAACCCGTCTTAACGGTTCCTCTTGCTGCTATGACATTTTCAGGTTAGAACCACTGCCACCGCCAGTTGTTGATACAGCCACCGTTATTGACTCTATTCCGGTGCTGGTTGCTAACAATTCTTCAAATTCGGGGCTTCCGGATTTTAAAGACAGTACATTCATATCCAAATTCAGCGCCCTTCCCGCCACTGAACAACTCAGTTATATCCGTGCTGCTTTCCCCATACGGCTGTATTTTGACAATGACCATCCCGACCCCAGAAGTGGATTATCGACTACAAAATCAGTTTATGATGTACTGGCAATCAATTATCTAAAGAAAAAAGAGGAATACATTCGTCAACAGTCATCGGATAGTCTCATTGCTGGTATCACTCACTTTTTCGATGATTCTGTCTCCACCAACTTCGACAAACTTGAGCGTTTCACCCTATTATTAACCGAAGTGCTTAAAAAACCGAATTTAAAGTTGAAAATCACCATAACCGGTAGTGCCAGTCCTTTGGCCGAAAGCCGTTATAACGTAATTTTGTCGAACCGAAGAATCCGGAGTCTGGAGAACTATTGGCGGCGTTGGAAGAATGGTGAGTTGAGCCAGGCCTTTACCGGAAATAAGCTGGAGATTGTTTTCATCCCGGCCGGTGAAGAAAAAGCCCAGAGCGGAGTCAGTGATAATATCAAGGACCTCTCCCGATCTGTTTACAGCAGAGATGCAGCGCTAGAGAGAAGAATTGAATTATCAGAGATAGAAATTATTGAATGAACAAGATCCGAAATGCCTTTGTAATATTGTTCCTCCTGTTGGGACAAGTACAGTTAATGGCGCAGAACCTGGTACCAAATCCGGGTTTTGAAACATTACTGGGGACACCTACTGCGGCGGGGCAATGGAATCTTGCTCAACCCTGGCAGGGACTTAATACCACACCCGATTTATACATTACCGGAGGTCCGAGTGCATTTACCAACCCCTGTGATGATATTGACATCCCTTATAACTCCGGTGGATTTTGTCCGGAAAGAACAACAGGTTCGAGTTACATGGGACTTCAATTCGACCTCAACAACAATTACCGCGAGTACCTCACTATTCCGTTAACTGTTCCCCTGAATGCAGGAGATATTTACCGTATTGATTTTTATTTACAACTTGCCGACAGCGCCCGTTATTCCTGCAACCGAATTGGTGCATTACTGACAAATAATATTCCAGTACAACCAGGCACAGGAGTAATCAACTTTCTGCCGCAGCTGGAAACAGTGGCTCAGATGACTGATACTTCGCAATGGATTTTGATCACCGGAGTTATGCAGGCTGCAGGAGGAGAGAATTACATCACGTTGGGTGTTTTCCGGAACGACTCTGATCCGCTACTTCAAAAAACCGATCGTGGAAATCAAAATCCGATTTGCACTGATATTGGAGGAAGTGCATACTATTATTTCGATGATATTGCCGTAACACCGGTGAATGTGACTATCAACATTGAAGGAGATACGATCCTTTGTCCGAATGAAACCACAGTACTGACCGCCGATTGCAATGTACCATTCTGGTGGAGCGACTCCAACGATCCAACGGATACTATCAGTCTTGCAGTTGACATCATCCTCACTCCTCCTGTCCCAACAACCTATTATCTCAACACCGGATACGGCATCGACAGTGTACTGGTAGATATTGTGAATCCGCCGGTATTTGATTTAGGCAACGATACATTACTCTGCGAAGGAGATACAATTCTGCTGGATGCTACTGCTCCGGATGGAATACTCTATACCTGGTCAACCGGAGATACTTCGGCTGTGCTGGCCGTTACAGATACCGGAACATACACGGTATTGGTTGACAACGCAGGTTGTGCCGTTGAAGACAGCGTACAGATTCCCGGTTTTCTCAGTAACCCTGAGTTGAGTCTGGGAGAAGATTCCCTTTACTGCTTCTTCTACAACGATACACTTGAGTTGGACGGAGGTCCCGGACTCGCATGGTTATGGTTACCTACCTTAGAGACATCACAAACGATCAGCATACTTCAACCCGCTGTATACACTGTAATCAGCACCCGTACCAACGGATGTACCCGCTCTGCAACTCTTGAAGTTTCAGAAGTTTGTGAACCCAATATTTTTGTCCCGAGTGCCTTCTCACCAGACGATGATGGCATCAACGATATCTATCGACCATCCGTAAGGAATGTCACTTTGTATAATTTCAGAGTATTGAATCGCAGAGGGCAAACGGTTTTTTATTCAGAAGATCCACTAGCCGGATGGGACGGTAAATTTGAAGGACAAGATGCTCCCATTGGAGTATATGTGTACCGACTCAACTACCAGGGCTTTGACAGTGATGGTATCAAAGTCAAAAAGAAAATGTTAGGAACTGTTACATTAATCCGGTAAATTCGTTTTCAGGCGTGGAACAGCAACAGGAACATACCTCCAGAACGACTACAATGATCGGAGCGGAATTACGTGTCTTATTGGTAGATGATAATAAAGTCAACCAGTTTTTAGGGAAACGTATTCTCAATAACCTTGGCATTACTTTAATCGATGTAGCTGGCAGCGGACACGAAGCACTTCAGAAGATCAGCGAAAAACCATTTGATGTACTGCTCACCGACGTAGAAATGCCCGGTATGACCGGCTACGAACTCAGCAAGCAGATCCGCAGCACCGAAACAGCAGAGAGCCGACTAACGATCATCGCTCTAACAGCCAACGCCTCTGACGAAGACCGCGACAATGCCATCCAGGCCGGAATTGACGACTATTTAACCAAGCCTTATAGTCCACAGGATTTACTTGATGTACTAAAGAAATACACCATCAACCGCAAACATCTGGTGATGGAAGAAATCAAGCCCACCGAAGGGAACGGCATTGAAAAACTCTACGCTGTATTTAACCATAACACCCACGATGTAAATCAATTTCTCAAGATGTTACATCAGCAATTGCCGGCACTCATCCATGAAATCAGCAACGGTTTGAATCAGGACCAACGCGACATTGCCTACAATGCAGCACATAAACTGAAATCACCTGTAAAAATGCTCTCCGGTGAAATTTTTACTGAAGAGTTTTCGAAGTTTACGGAATCGCTGCGTAACGGATTACCATTAGATCAGGCAAGGACCACTTTTCAGGAGTTGGAAAAAGAACTCGAAGGACTGCTTTCCATGATCAACAGTGAGCTTGAAAAAAACGGACAATAATCTTTTTTAACGGTCAATAAAAAACCCCATGGAATAAACCACGGGGCCTTTTTAAGTATTTAATCGGGATTATTTCCCTAAATCATCAAATTCAAGACCAGAGTATCCGATATTGTTTTCGGCATATTCTGCAGAAACCGGAGCTGAGGCCTGAGGCGTATCGTGAGAACCCCGATTTTTAATATAGTCTAAAGCTTCTGCAAAACCTTCAGAGAACTTATCGAAATCTTCTTTATAGAGGAAGAGTTTATGCTTCTCGAATATCGGACGATCTTCACTCTCTCCCGGTTTCTTTTTACTCTCTGTGATAGTGATGTAAAAATCATTGGCGCGGGTCGATTTTACATCGAAGTAGTACGTTCTTTTACCTGCCCTGATACGCTTTGAGAAATGGGCTTCCCGACTATGCAGGTTGTCGAATTCGGTCATAATGTATAGTTTGATACGTGAAGCAAGATTAATAAAAATAATTTGAATAGTGAAACCTGACCAAAAAAATTAACAGGGGGTTAAAAACAGCCCCATTTACTTCTCCACATCAACTCCGTTAGCCATTGAAGTTTTATTTTCTTTCAATTGCAACTCGAATAACTGCCGGTACAATCCATTCCGTGCCAACAATGATTCGTGTGTTCCCTCCTCTGCCAGGCGCCCTTCCTCCAACACCAGAATACGGTTGCAGGCTTTCACTGTTGCCACACGATGACTCACCAAAACGGAGGTTTTCCCCTTCATGATATTTGTCAGATTCGACAATATTTTTTCCTCCGTAATTGTATCCACGGCCGAAAGGCAATCATCAAAAATCAACACATCGGGATTCCGGATAATTGCACGAGCGATAGAAACACGTTGCTTTTGTCCACCCGAAAGAGTGATTCCCCTTTCGCCCACCATCGTATCAAACTTTAACGGAAACTGTACGATATTATCATACACCACTGCAGCACGGGCGGCCTCCTCAACAGCTTTCTCCTCTACCTTACCCTCTAAACCGAAAGCAATATTTTCCTTAATCGTATCCGAGAATAAAAACACATCCTGCGGCACACAACCAATCTGTTTACGATAATCATCCAGATGCAATGACCTCAAAGGTTGACCATCGATCAGCACCTCTCCATTCACCGGATCAACCAAACGAAGGAGCACATTCACCAGTGTAGATTTTCCTGAACCTGTTCGGCCGATAACACCCACCGACTCACCAGCACTAATTTTAAAACTCACATTTTCCAGGGCAAAATTCCGATCAGCATCATACTTCACCGACACATTTCTGAACTCCAGATTACCCTCAATATGTTTACAAGGCAAATCACCAGATACGATTCCGGGCTCCTCTTTCAGAAATTCGTTAAGGCGTTGCTGTGAGGCGGCTGCACGCTGAATAATTGAAATCACCCAACCCAGTGAAGCCACCGGCCAGGTCAACATATTCACATAAATTACAAACTCCGCAATATTCCCCACAGTAATATTCCCTTTGATTACTTCCAGACCACCTACATAAATTGTAAGAATAGTACTCACACCCACCAGCAACAGCATTGTCGGCATAAACATCGCATTCACCTTCACCAATTCCATCGACAAATTGCTGTACGCCTCTGTTTGCTGCTTATATGCACCCAGATATTGTTTTTCGCGGGCATAGGCCTTTATCAATCGTATTCCGGAAAACGCCTCTTGCACAAACGTACTCAAGTCAGATAATTTCTCCTGCACTGCTTCGCTCTTCCTGTTAATCCTGTCGTGCACATAATACACCAGCATCGACATCACCGGCAAAGGAATCAACACAAAAGTTGCCAATCGGGCATTCACCGAATACATCGCCCAGATCACCAGGACAAACATCACCAGCAGGTTAATGGAATACATAATTGCCGGCCCCACATACATCCGTACCCTGCCCACATCTTCCGAAATCCGGTTCATCAGATCACCGGTATTGTTACGGTTATAAAAATCCAGACCCAACCGCTGATAATGACCAAACACCTCATTTTTCATATCATATTCGATATGTCGCGACATCACAATAATTGTTTGCCGCATAAAAAACATAAAAATGCCCTTCATCAATGCCATGCTCAGCACCAATACGCCAAACAATAAAATATTAAACACCAACGATTTATACACACTTTCCTGCGAAGAATAGCCATCCAGCAAATGATAGGTATCGATATTCGCCGCCACCACATCCAGCGCATTACGCGTCAGCTGAGCCGGAAAAATGCCAAACAGGTTAGAAATGGTCACAAACAAAATTCCACCCAGCAGATGCCATTTATACTTTAAAAAATATTTATTGAGCGACTGAAGTTCTTTCACGTGTTATTAACTGATTTTCAGGGGTAAACGAATGGTCGTCGCCACAGAAAATTCACAGGGCATAAAGATACTCAATCCTTTCACCACCGATATGACGAATACACTACAAATATTTTGCCCCATACGATTTAAAAAACCTAACTTTGCCCACCCAAAAGACAGATAGTTTCATGATCGACGTGAAAGAAATGAAGGCTGCTACGGCACCGGTAAATACCAATGTTTTTGACAGTGTATCAGGCAGCCGCCATGAGCAGGTTGTTTTCTGCAACGATCCTGAAACAGGGCTTAAAGCCATCATCGCCATTCATAATACAGTACTGGGCCCTGCGCTCGGAGGCACCCGTATGTGGATGTACAAATCTGAAGGTGAGGCAGTTAACGACGTACTTCGTCTTTCCCGCGGCATGACTTATAAAGCAGCCATTTCCGGATTGAATCTGGGAGGCGGAAAAGCGGTAATCATCGGTGACAGCCGTCAGCATAAATCAGAAGCACTCTTCCGTCGTTTTGGACGATTTGTAAACAGTCTGAGCGGAAAATACATTACCGCGGAAGATGTTGGAACCAGCACCAAGGACATGGAATATGTAGCCATGGAAACCAAACATGTAACCGGACTTCCGGAAAGCATGGGTGGTGGTGGTGATCCATCTCCGGTAACGGCCTATGGTGTTTACATGGGCATGAAAGCCTCTGCACAATTCGCCTGGGGTAATGACAATCTTGCCGGTAAAAAAATCGTAGTACAAGGTGTTGGACACGTAGGAGAAAACCTCGTAAAGAACCTCCGCAAAGAAGGTGCAACTGTTTTTATCACCGACCTGAACGAAGACCAATTAAAGAAAGTATCCACTGAATACGGCGCCTCAGTTATTGCACCGGATCAGGTATATGACATGGACATGGATATTTACGCTCCATGTGCATTGGGTGCAACACTCAATACAGAAAACATTGGTCGACTCCGTTGCCAGATTATTGCAGGAGCAGCCAACAACCAGTTAGCCGACGAAACCATTCACGGACCGATGCTGGTAGAAAAAGGGATCATTTACGCCCCTGACTTCCTCATCAATGCCGGCGGACTCATCAACGTTTATTCCGAACTCATCGGTTACAATCGCCAGCGTGCGCTCTCACAAACGGAGCACATCTATGCTGTAACCCTCGAGATTCTGAAGAAAGCCCGCGAAGAAGGTATCTACACACAAGCTGCCGCTACACAGATGGCGGAGAAACGCATTGCCGATATTGGCAAAGTGAAATCAAGCATGTAATTCAGGACGACCATCGTCCACACACACCTATAACGTTCTTCCATTCCATGTTAAGCAGAAGGCATCTACGCATCCGCGTCATGCAGGCATTATATGCCTATTACCAATCCGATCCGAAAGATATTCGTCGCACTGAACAGGAGTTGCTCAACGGAACCGAGAAGATATTTGAATTGTACCTCACTGTGCTACGCTTCTATCAGGAGCTGGCCCATCAGGAACACCTTTATTACGAGGACACTCCCGCTTCATTAGTTACAGGCAAGAAAAAAACTTCCCTCAGCGCTATGGAGGCCATGAAGTTTTTAGAATGGCTCCATTCGGACAAAGCGTATTCAGATGCTATAAAGAAGAAAAAAATCTCCTGGCAAGCAGAATCCGACACCATAAAAAAGGCATTCTCTCATCTCCGTCAGCAGGAAGAATACACCAATTTCGCAGCCAAAGCAGATCATACTACCGAGGAAGAACATGCCATGTTAAAATGGATGACCCGCGAGTTATTTTCTAAAACCGAGTTCATTCCTCATCTGCTTGAAGAGAAGAATATTTACTGGGCAGAAAGTCTCGACATGATAGAAGCGATGGTTAACAAGACCCTCGACACGCTGAAAAGTGACGGACAATACGGACTGCTCCCCCTCTTCAAAGACGAAGAAGATGACGTACGATTCATGCAGGAACTGGTACAGAAAACCATCCGCGACGACTCCTACTTTCACCAGCTCATCTCCGAAAAAACGAAGAACTGGGATGCAGAACGAATCGCCATCGTTGACATCATCCTCATGAAGATGGCCTTGTGTGAAATCATCAATATTTCCACTATTCCTGTTAAAGTCAGCATCA
>JAGOJO010000108.1:0-7940 GCA_017995075.1 Bacteroidia bacterium
CCTTGTTGGTCGGCTACAATTTTTTCGAGGATCGGCATCATTTTTTTACATGGCCCGCACCATACGGCATTGAAATCAACCAGCACCAGTGGTTGTTCCGCCACTTTCTGTAAGTATTGCTCTTCGCTCATTCCGGTGGAGGCTGTTGCTGTATTGGCATTCTCGATTGGCTGATTGGCATTCGACCAGGCTAACATTCCGCCATTGAGATTGTACACTTCTGAGAAGCCCAACTCTTTCATCATCTCCATGGCAGAACTACTTCTTCCCCCGGACTTACAATACACCAATACCTTGCGTGATTTATCGAGTTTGGATAATACACTTTTGAAATTGGCATCATAGATATCAACGTTTGCTGCACCTGCAATATGTCCGGAGTTAAATTCCTGTGGAGTACGTACATCGATGATAAACGCAGATGCGTTTTGTTCGAGCAGCTGACTGAATTTCTCAACGGATACAGTTTGATAAATTTTCTCTCCGGTGCTTCCGGTTGTAGAAGGTTGCTGGCAAGATGCCATGATAAAGGAGAAGATCAGACCAATGCTGAAGAGTAATTTTTTCATCGTATGAATCATTTTACAAAGGTAAAGATAGGAAATGCCGGTTTATGTAAGTTTTGTTACAGAATGACGTACTCATGAATTAATCTTAATCCACCTGTTTCTCCACAAAATCCCGGCAATAGTCCTTGATTAAGGTACGTACAGCGCGAAATTGCTGCATGATTTTCTCTTCAGTTCCTGTAGCCTTAGCCGGATCCGGGAAGTTATAGTGAAATCGCTGAGCATCTGATGGGAAGAAGGGACAATTCTCTTTCGCATGATCACAAACGGTAATGATGTACTTAAAGGGCACCGAAGTGTATTCATCAATAATGTTGGAGGTATGTCCGGATATGTCTATTCCGTCTTCCTTCATAATGGCAATCGCGCGGGGATTTACTCCATGAGTTTCAATGCCGGCACTGTAGATTGTTGCTTTATTCCCGGCAAATTGTTGCAGGTATCCGTGTGCGATCTGACTACGGCAGCTGTTTCCGGTGCACAAGACTAAGATATTCATTGGCTGTAATATTTATTTTTAAGATAGAGAGAAGCTTTTACGAGAAGGATTAAAACAGGTACTTCAACTAGTGGTCCTATTACTCCGGCGAATGCCTGTGGAGAATGTAATCCGAAGACGGCGATAGCAACTGCAATGGCCAGTTCAAAGTTGTTTCCGGTTGCAGTAAAGGAAACAGCGGCATTTTTATCGTAAGATAACCCCATTGATTTACCAATGAAGAAACTGACAAAGAACATGACCAAAAAGTACACCATCAATGGTATCGCAATTTTAACTACATCCATTGGTAATTCTAAAATTTTATCTCCCTTCAGACTAAACATCAACACAATGGTAAATAGCAGAGCCATTAATGTTATAGGGGAAATTTTCGGAATGAATTTACGGTTGTACCAATCGATGCCTTTTTGTTGTACAAGGATTTTCCGGCTGAGATAACCTGCAATGAAGGGAATACCCAGGTATATAAATACACTTAGTGCGACTTCCGACATTGGAACATCCACTGCGAAATTACCGAGACCGAAGTAATTCGGCAGAATGTTAATGAACAACCATGCATAGAAGCTGTAGGTAAGCAATTGAAATACCGAATTCAATGCAACCAGTAGGGCTGCTACTTCGCGATTTCCACCTCCGAGATCGTTCCATACAATAACCATGGCAATGCATCGGGCAATTCCGATAAGAATTAATCCCACCATATAATCCGGTTCGTCACGCAGGAAGAGGATGGCTAGTGCAAACATCAACAGCGGACCGATGATCCAGTTAAGTAAAAGTGAAAGTGTCATCATTTTCCTTTCGCTGAAGGCTTTTGGAAGTAAGGAGTAATCTACTTTTGCCAGAGGAGGATACATCATTAGGATGAGTCCTGCGGCTAATAGAAGATTCGTGTTGCCAACGGATAAATTGTTGATGGATTGAGCTACACCCGGGAGGAAGTATCCGAGTAATACTCCTCCCACCATCGCAAGAAATATCCACAACGTCAGGTAGCGGTCGAGGAATTTTAATTTAACAGCCATAAGTTTTTAAATAGTCTGATTAGAAATTAATCGCAACATCCGGGTGCGCAGCAAGCTTCTGTTTTTTCACCGTACAGCGTAATACTGTAGATGCCTGTTCCTGAGTTTTTATAGTGTTGAATTTCTTCCGTACTAAAATACGTTGCCAGAATGTCATCAGGGATGATAATCGCCTTTTCTTTTTGGACCGTAAGGTTTTTGAATCCTGCTTTTTTAGCGAGAGCGATGTACTCTTCTTTTTGGATTGCGCCGGAAACACAACCTGCATACATCTCTGCGGTCTCTCTCCATTTAGCCGGGAGATTTCCTGCTAATACAATATCCGATACAGAAAAGTGACCGCCTTTTTTCAATACGCGATACATTTCATTGAATACGTTTTCCTTTTCCGGTACCAGATTTAATACACAGTTGCTGACGATTACATCTACACTGTCTCCGCCAACAGGAAGATGATCAATATCACCTTCACGGAACTCAACATTGTTGAAACCAAGTGTATCCGCATTCATTCGTGCTTTCTGAATCATTGCAGGAGTAAAGTCCACTCCGATTACTTTTCCTTCGGCTCCACATTCATGCCTTGCAACGAAGCAATCATTCCCGGCACCACTACCCAAATCAAGTACTGTATCCCCGTTTTTGATTTTCGCAAACTGTGTAGGGAGACCGCAACCCAAAGCTAAGTCGGCAGTTGGCTGGTAACCATCAAGCGTTTTGTAGTCCTCTGACATTATATTGTACACTTCGTCTCCACAGCACGACGAGGTTGCCCCACAGCAGGATGAGCCGTTGGTTTCTTTGTCCTGTAAAGCGATTTCACTGTATTTCTGTTTTACCAGTTCTTTCAGATCGTTGGATGTTTTCATGTTGTTCTTTTTATATTATTGTGATCGTAATATTACGATGTTTATTTGCAAATTTTTTTAACAGCAGGATTTTGATGATTTATAATTCGCGAATAATGAAGTTAACTCCTTCTCCGCTTTTTCCCATTCGGCTTCATCAATACAATAGCAAATACTGGCGCCTTCAATTTCACCTTTTATAAGTCCGGCATTTTTAAGTTCTTTCAAATGCTGGCTTACGGTAGATTGCGAAAGCGGGAGTTCATCTACAATATCTCCACAAATGCATACCTGCTTTTTCAACAGAACCTGAAGAATGGCAACACGAGCCGGATGCGCCAGCGCTTTAGCATATGCAGCAATCCGGTTGTCGCGGACAGTAAATTCATCGTTTTTGGAGAGTCCCATAATTATGATCGCAATATTACGATATAAATTAGCCGAAAACCTAATATTATTAGCTAATAGTTCATAAATAATTGATTGACAATCGTAAAATATCGATCAAATGGTAGGTATAACCTGTTCCAGTTCTTCCACAACCTCCTGTCCGGTTACCATTAACTCATCTAAAAAGAGTTTGACCATGGATAGTTGAGTTTCGGCAAGCGCAGAGTTTTCCATAAACTGAAGATGAGAGCTCCATTCATCCAGTCCGATCATGAGAAGAGTGTTTTTCAGTTTATGAATCGACTTTGCAAAGTGTGTATAATTGGCATCATTAAAATAGTGTTGTGCCTGTTGAAGTGTTTGTGGAATTTCCGATTTACAAATCTGCAGCATCTCGCGCACAAAGGCCGGCTTGCCCAGTGATGCTTCTTCGATGCGTTTTAACTTAATATGTTTTAGTTTCATTTCCGGTGAATACGACGACGAAACGACACGCATGGGAACGTGCTCTGGCTTCGGTGCGGAATCCTGATGAAGTAATTCAATGAGTGTTTGCTGAAGCTCTTTTGGATTAAAGGGTTTTGTAAGACATCTGTTTGCTCCGGCTTTAAGTGCTTTTTCAATTAGCCTCGTTTCGGCAGATGCGGTGAGTGCGATTATTGGTAATGCTTTTCGCTTTAGTTGTTGACGAATCTTAGCGATAGTTTCGAATCCATCCATCACAGGCATGAATAAATCGGTTAATACAAGATCGTATGGCTGTTCTCGTAGAAACTGCAGTGCTTCTGCACCATTGTTGGCAACGTCAGCATTTAATCCCCAATGATCGAAGTAGGATACAGCAACTTTTTGGTTCGCAAGGTTATCCTCTACGAGTAAGATTCGCAATCCGGCATGAAAAACCTTTTCTGTTTCCTTTATGACTTCGTACTTGCGTTGTAACTGTTGCTTTTCCGATACTTCATAGTCGAGGAAGAAAGTAAAGCAGGTTCCTTTTCCATAACGGCTGCTCACGTGGATATCTCCACCCTGTAGTTGAATCAGCTTGCGGGTTATGCTTAAGCCCAGACCACTTCCTCCAAAGTCTTTTACGATGCGGGCATCAGCCTGTACAAACTCATCGAAGATATGATCCAGCTTTTCTCTTTTAATTCCAATTCCGGTATCTTTTACTTCAAACTTAAGTCGTATTTTCCTTGGGTTGATGAATTCAAACCCGGCATGCAGAATGATTTGACCTGCCGAAGTGAATTTCACTGCATTGCCCAGTAAATTATTCAATACCTGGGCCAGACGCAACTCATCGCCAATAAGTACTGGTGGAATATTTTTATCTATGTTTAGCTGAAGGGCGACTTGTTTTTCTTCGCAGCGTGACTTAAAAGAATGAAAGGTACCATTCAACAAATGTTGTAAATCAAATTCTGCACGTGCAAACTCGATCTTACCTGCATCGATTTTAGAGAAGTCAAGAATATCCGTTATTAGTGAAAGAAGGTTGTTGGCAGAGAAACTGAGTATTTCAAGATTTTCCCGGTTTTCCGGTTGTTGATTCTTCATGCGCATCAAATCTGTGATACCAATGATGGCATTCAGCGGTGTACGGATCTCATGACTCATGGTAGCAAGAAATGCCTCTTTTGCTTTTGAAGATTCTTCAGCTTTCTTGCGTGATTCTTTTAGTTCGTTCTCAAGACGTTTTCGATCCGTCACATCCAGATGAATTCCAACTGATCCAACAAGTTCGCCTTTGTCATTGTACCTTGGAGCTCCACTGATCATCCACCAGCGCGTTTCACCGGAAGCAGTTCGGACAGGTAGTTCATAAAAATCGGACTCTCCTGATTCTCGGCTTTTCGTTTTTTCTTTTAATACCTCTTGTCCATGATCGTTCAAGAGCAGAGCGGAGGCACTTTTTCCCAACAGCTCTTCCTCTGTAAAACCTGACATGGAATAGAAACTCTGATTCGCATACTGTACTGTATCGTTACGGTCAACTTCCAGGAGTCCCAGATTGATGTTTTCAATAATATTCCGGTATTTCTCCTCTTGAAGTACGAGTTGCTTTTCGTATTTCTTTTTGTCGGTAATGTCAATCGCGAGAGCAAACAGTTCTTCTGCTTCATTATTTATCTGAGGGAACTGCACACTTTGTCCAACCCAACGCTCTTCTCCGGTTTTGGTCACAATCGGAAACTCCAGATATGTTGTCTGTAAGCGATGAACAACCTGTTCAGTGTAGAATCGTACAACAGATGGTTTATAGTCGTCACGAATCAGGTCGGTGTACGACATCTCCATCAACTCCTCTTCTTTAAATCCTGTCAAGCGAATTGCTACCGGATTTACATAGCGGAATGAACCATTCAGATCAATTTTATATATGATGTCGGTAGCTTTTTCCACCAACATACGATAATTGTTTTCTGATACCGAAAGCTGTTTTTTCTGTGCATTCAGTTTATGCAGCAGTTCTTTCAGTTCGTCATTCGTAATCTCTTGTGTTTTCAGCACATGTAACAGGTCTACCATGGCATCATGATAAGCAAAGTCATGAATCGAAAGTCCACGTTCAGCCACCTGTTCCATAGAACCAAACCAGGGAGAGCCCAGGAAAAACCAGGTATCATCGTATGCAGATTTCTCAAACTGACCGCGGAGTACCAAACGTGGATCTGAAATATCTTCAATTATTACCAGCTGATCTGAAATCTGTGTAAAATATTTCGCAGAGAATTCTTCGACAAACGGACGTTTTATACGAAACATATCGTTAAACATCAATGGTGTTTCAATGCCTGCAATTTTTCGCAGACTTTTCCCGGCAGCTTTTATCACACCACCACCGGTGATATGTAAAAAGAACGGGAACAGTTTATTCAACTGCTCCCCACTAAATAATCCACCTTCCGGCTTTAACATATCTTACCAACTCACTTTAAATACTTCGTGTGTGCTTCCGTCTGCTCTGCTTTGAATCAGATCAACCTGCACGGGAGTTTCATACATCTTTCCAAGACCTACCATAAGCCCACGAACAAACTCCTGCAATCCTTCGCGCTTCGAATAATAATGCACATGAATACTATTGTCGGTTGAATCCGATACTCTGAACTCCGGTGGTGTCAGCTTCGGGTAAATCAACATCACGCGATTATGGAACACAGGTAGATTGTGCAAGAAATCTTTTAACGATGTACCACCTGCCTGCATTAAACCACCATATTTTTCCTTGCTCGTTTTCATAACCCACCATTCACCAAATGCCTCCAACACCGAACCGATAGACATATTCATCACCTCTCCAACGGCTGTTGCCAGTTTATAGGTTATATCATCATCATAGGGCTCGTTACTGATAAAGAAATCTATATCAACACCACTGCGTTCCTTAATTACCAGCCATTTTTCTTCACCAAAATTTGTAGTGACAAGATCTTCGATGGCTTTGTTTACAATACCGTACATACTAAATCAGGTTTTACAATTTTTACAACTTTTTTAATTCTTATCGGGACACTGTCCTGATCCGCAACAGAACAGGTCCCGTGTAAGAATTTTCAATTAGTATCCCTGTTTGGATGAATCAAAGTTCAGGCAGGATGTAAGGGTTTGGGCCTTTTTTTCGTTGGAAGCCCCTGAATTGCCGTTAAAACTGGCCAAAAAGCCGTTGAAAAACTACAGTATGTTCAGTCTTTTCTGCAGCTGAGGTTTATACTTACTACCAATTGGAACCACGTTTCCTGAGATGGTAGCCGCTTCATTATCAATATTTTCCAGAAAATTTATATTGATGATATAGGACCGGTGAACCCGAACAAAAGCGGGATTAAGCTTCAGCTTTTCCTCCAGGTTCTTCATGGTAGTATACGTGGTATATACTTTGTTTTTCAGATGAACCTTTACGTAATCTCCCAGGGCTTCTACATACAAAAGATCCTTGTAAGGAATTTTGTGTAAAAGACCATTTTCCTTGATAAAAATATACTCAAGGGATGGAGAAGATAACTCTTGTGCAGGACCATTCATTTCCTGAACACGATCAATGGCAGAAAGAAATTTCTTGTAATCAACGGGCTTCACCAGATAATGTACTACTTTAAATTCAAAAGCTCTGGCGGCATATTGCTCCTTCGAAGTAACGAGAATCACCGGAGGAAGCGACTTATTACTCTCCAACAACTCTATCCCCGACATTCCCGGCATTTCAACATCCAAAAAAATTAAATCGATCTGGTGATCAGCCTTTCGTAAATAATTGGATGCACTGATCCCGTCGTGTAAAACATCTACTACCTCCAGTCCCTCCGTACTTTCAATATAGTGTCGAAGTAACGTACTGGCAGCAAGATCGTCGTCGATTATCAGGCAATGCAACATAACACCGCTTGTACGCCAACGAAAAGATTTGGTTCTGTCTTTTGGGTATTTATTCGCTTTCGCCGCAAATGGCTATTTTTGCGCAGCCAGTTAGCAATTGGTCTCATAGTTCAACGGATAGAATGCCTGCCTGCCGTGGTAGGCCTGCCTACCGGAAAGGGAGGGAAGTTTCCTAAACTTTAGATCCAGGTTCTCTGCCTTGCAGTAGATAGGTCTACTTCGG
>JAGOJO010000108.1:8040-9398 GCA_017995075.1 Bacteroidia bacterium
GAGACCACAAGTAGTTAAAAAATCTTCAGAATAGAAGTTCTTAAAATATTGGTCTCATAGTTCAACGGATAGAATAGAAGTTTCCTAAACTTTAGATGTGGGTTCGATTCCCGCTGAGACCACCATTAACGTGAAGTTGAAAATGAGAGAGGTGAAAGTATATGTTCTTAGAAGCGAAAAGAATGGTGATTTATATATTGGAATCGCTTATGATGAAGCAAACAGATTAAAAGAACATAATGCGGGGAAAAGTAGATATACCAAGGGATTAAGACCCTGGAAAATCATCCATGTTGAAAGTTATCCGGATTGGAAGTCAGCGAGAGATCGTGAGAAATATTTAAAATCCGGAGTTGGTAAGGAGTTTCTTAAAAAGAATCTGATTAAACTATACGAAGTAGATCGTTATGATGTCTAAATAAAATTCTCCTCACAAAGTTATGCCAGACATCACTACTGTGTAGTAAAACATTTAGTAAGGTTTTGAATGCCGGCTATTGCTAAACAACTTAACTTTGGACTTTGGCAGAATAAATATTTCGCACATCCAGGGCAATTAGCTCAGCTGGTTTAGAGCACTACCTCGACAAGGTAGGGGTCACTGGTTCGAATCCAGTATTGCCCACCCTTTTTTGTCTGGCCGACACAACAAACTATCCCTAATTTAAGGAGCAAGAAGTACTTTTTGGTGTGAATGCATCATGTAACTGCGATGGAAAACATTTACTTTGCAGAGTAGATCCCATATCCATGACAAAAACTCTCCTATTCGTTTTATCGCTGTTCTCCTGTGTTAACCTTTTTGGTCAGGCGGGTACACTTGACACTTCTTTTGCAAATGCCGGAATAGGTACATATGCACCGGGAACCTTGCACGATGTAGTGTATGGTATTGAGCCCTTGCCGGATAACTCGATGTTGATTGCAGGTACAGCGAAAATCAATAATATGTCCGGATCGGTCATTATGCATGTACTTCAAGATGGTACTGTTGATACGGCTTATGGAAACAATGGTAAGGTATTGGTGCAATATGGCATGGAGTGTTATGCTTATGGAATGGACCTGCAACCCGATGGTAAACTTGTGGTAACCGGACTTACATATACGTCACTGGTAAATGGAGATCTTTTTATTCTTCGATTAAACGAGGATGGTACTCTTGATTCAACGTTCAGCGGTAATGGTTACGATATAAAAAGTTTCGGTGGCGGCGATGATATTGGCAAATGTGTTTCAGTGCTGAGTTCAGGAAAGATTTTAGTAGCCGGACAGGGCACCTTTAGTGGTTCTACAGAGGCGTTATTCCTGATGTATAACAGTGATGGTACTGTGGATACTACTTTCAATAATAACAC
>JAGOJO010000109.1 GCA_017995075.1 Bacteroidia bacterium
CGTGCGGCCGGCGTTGACTATAAACGCAATGGTATGGATGCATCGGTGCAGCCGGTGATCAATCATAAACTTTCTCTGGCACGTAAGTCTGCATTCCTGACGAATGTGGTTTTCAATAAATACCGTAGCGAGACCGACATGCTTCGTTACATCAAACATCTCGAGAATAAGGATCTGGCTTTAAATCATTCTATGATCGCTCTTGGATCCTGTACAATGAAGTTGAATGCTACCAGTGAGATGATGCCATTGAGCTGGCCTCTTTGGAATTCAATCCACCCTTTTGCTCCGGTTGATCAGGCTCAGGGTTATGCGCAGATTATTCAGGAACTTGAAGCTTACCTCTGTGAAGTGACCGGATTTGATGCTGTTTCTTTGCAGCCGAATTCAGGTGCGCAGGGTGAGTACGCCGGATTGATGGCTATCCGTGGTTATCTGGAGGCGAAAGGTCAGGGACATCGTAACGTATGTCTGATTCCGCAAAGTGCTCACGGTACTAATCCGGCGAGTGCAGTGATGGCGGGATGGCAGATCGTGGTGGTGAAATGTGATGAGAATGGAAATATCGATCTCAATGACCTGAAGGCAAAGGCAGAATTACATAAAGATAAACTGGCGGCTGCTATGGTAACTTACCCAAGTACACACGGTGTGTATGAGGAGGGTATCCGTGCGTTGACTACTATCATTCATGAAAATGGCGGACAAGTCTACATGGATGGTGCGAATATGAATGCGCAGGTTGGATTGACAAGTCCGGGTATGATCGGTGCCGATGTTTGTCACTTGAATCTGCATAAAACATTTGCGATTCCGCATGGTGGTGGTGGCCCCGGCATGGGACCAATCGGTGTGGCAGCTCATCTTGCTCCTTACCTGAGTAACCATCCGGTGATCAACGTGAATAAAGAGCGGACAGGCACAGCAGTTAGTGCGGCTCCCTGGGGTTCTGCGTTGATTTTGCTGATCAGCTACGGTTACATCCGTATGTTGGGAACAGAAGGTGTTCGTCAGTCTACAGAATATGCCATTTTTAATGCGAACTATATGAAGGCGCGACTCGAATCACATTATCCAATTCTCTATAAAGGAACCAATGGATTTGTAGCGCATGAAATGATTCTCGATTGTCGTGCGTTTAAGCAAACTGCCGGTATCGAAGTGACGGATATCGCAAAGCGTCTCATGGATTATGGATTCCATGCGCCAACTGTTGCATTCCCTGTGGCTGGTACGCTCATGGTAGAACCTACCGAAAGTGAGTCGAAGGAAGAGCTGGATCGTTTCTGCGATGCGATGATTTCTATCCGTGAAGAGATTCGTTCAATTGAAGAAGGTCGTGCTGACAGAGAGAATAATCCGCTGGTGAATGCTCCACATACCTGTATGGAATTAACAGCTGATGTGTGGAACTATCCCTATAGCCGTAAAGAAGCTGCATGGCCTGCTCCATGGTTAATGCATAATAAATTCTGGCCATCTGTGAAACGTATCGACAATGCCTACGGTGATCGTAATCTCGTGTGTACTTGTCCGGATGTAGCCTCTTACGAAGAAGCATTGTCATAAGCAATCCTCAACTCATACAAACGGGATCATCGGTCATTCGGTGCTCCCGTTTTTTATGCAGGAAGTATAACTGGAAAAATCAAACTGAATTAAGCATGAAATGGATCGGACGTGAGCGTTCTTCAAATGTGGAGGACCGCAGAGGAATGGCAAAACCTGTTGCCGGTGGAGTGGGAATTGTAGGAATTATTATTGCTGTGATCTATATGTTCCTCGGTGGTGATCCTGCGCAGATGACTCAGGTGATTCAACAGCAACAGCAATCTGCTCCAACTCAGGCACCGGATGCCAATGATGAAGATGCTGCATTTGTGGCAGTGGTGTTGAAGGATACTGAAGATATCTGGGAGAAAATATTTCAGGAGAAATTCGGGAAGTCCTATCAGCTGCCTACGTTGGTGCTCTTCGATGGCTCGGTGGAATCGGCTTGTGGTTTTCAGCAAAGTGCTACGGGACCGTTTTATTGTCCGGCAGATGAAAAGTTATATATCGATTTATCTTTTTACCGCCTGCTGAAGGAACGTTTTAAAGCTCCCGGCGATTTTGCAATGGCCTATGTGGTGGCGCATGAAGTGGGACATCATGTGCAGCATCTGCTGGGAACATCTGATCAGGTGCATGCTCGTCAGCAACGATTAAACGAACGTGATGCGAATCAACTTTCTGTGCGTCTGGAATTGCAGGCCGATTTTTATGCAGGTGTATGGGCGCATTATGCGGATAAATGGAAAGGCGTGTTGGAAGATGGTGATATCGAAGAAGCACTAAGAGCAGCCAATGCTATCGGTGATGATCGCTTGCAGATGGAGTCGCAGGGTCGTGTGATGCCTGATGCGTTTACTCATGGAACCTCCGAACAACGTATGTTCTGGTTCAAGAAAGGTTTTCTCACCGGTGATATCAGTGAAGGAGATACATTCGACGCACTTTCTCTGTAAACTGAACCTGATCTTTATTCCTTGAACTACCTCGCTCATCTTTATCTTTCATCGGATCTTCCCTTGATTACAGTTGGTAATTTCATTGCCGATCATGTGAAGGGAAGTATGTCTGAACAGTACGATGGCGGAATCCGTGATGGTATCCGGCTGCATCGCATGATAGATGCTTTTACTGATTCACATCCGGTAGTGGAAGAGAGTAAAGCGCGGTTGCGTCCGGAGTTTCGGAAGTACGCACCCGTTATAGCAGATGTTTATTACGATCATTTTCTGGCTCGCGACTGGCACCTGTATCATCATGAGCCCCTGGAAGAATTTGCAGCAGCGAGTTATGCGCTTATGCGGAAATTTGAGTCGATTCTTCCTGAGAGAACAATCCATATGTTGAGTTATATGGAGCCGCAGAACTGGTTGGTGAAGTATGCAACACTGGATGGTATGCAACGGGCACTGACAGGATTATCACGTCGCACATCGTTTGACTCAGGAATGCAGCATGCTCATCTTTTTCTGGAAAAACACTATGCAGGTTTCGAAGATGAATTCAATCGATTCTTTCCGGAATTGAATTCATATGTCAGAAAAGAGATTGAAAAAATGTTGCGTCATTAAAAGTTGTCGTAACTTTTTACAATCTTTATTATTTTGCGTTCACCCTCTGTAAATGCTTCTAAAATATATACTCCTTTTTGCCAGGAGAGGGTAGAGATATTACTGATCTCCTGATAAGTGGAAATCAGGCTTCCATCTGAATTCGCTGTTTTATATAATGGGTATACCTGCTGATATTGTAATCGGCCGTAAGAGTTGAAGATCGAAATATTCAGATAACTATTTGCTCTCGAGAAAACTTTGATCCGTAAATAATCATCCTGGTAACTTTCAAGGAAACTTGGACTGATATCAATATCGAAGTTAGTGCAGATGCCGGGTATATAACCGCAAGGATAAAATGCGTACTTGTTTATCGCGAAGCAATCGTTACGGTAGGTTTCTCCGTCGCAACCGCAAACCGGATTATAATCCTGAAAGCAGGTGTAAAAGATATTTTCCTGTTTAGTGGAGTCCTTGCAGGGATTGCAGAATAACTGTGCCTTTGTAGAAACCTGTGAACCTAAAAGAAAGAGGAGAAGGATAAGTCGTTTCATGATAAGGATAACAATTGCATGAGGGCTAAGTTACAACGTAATAGGTTATTATTTCGTGTATTCGGGTGAATTTCTGTCATTTTAGGATGAAAGGGCCACGGGGATAGACGAAAAAAGGCCGTCCTTTTGAGACAGCCTTTAATTATAGAATCGTAGATTTTATTCTCCGCTAAACGCAGCCGCTGCAAATTCCCGGTTGAGACGGGAGATATTTGAAACGGAAATCCCTTTCGGACATTCTGCTTCACAGGCTTCGGTATTCGTGCAGGCACCAAATCCGGCTTCATCATGTACTTTGAGCATGTTGGCAACACGTAATTTGGCTTCAGCACGTCCTTGTGGCAGAAGTGCATATTGCGACACCTTTGCTGAGAGGAAGAGCATCGCAGAACTGTTTTTGCAGGCCGCCACACAAGCTCCGCATCCAATGCAAGCCGCTGAATTGAAGGCTTCATCTGCGTTGGCTTTTGGAACCGGAATCGCATTCGCATCAGGCGCAGCACCGGTGTTCACCGACACATATCCACCTGCATGCTGAATCCGCTCAAATGCTGTACGGTCAACAATTAAATCGCGCAATACTGGGAATGCAGCTGCTCTCCATGGCTCGATAATGATCGTTTCTCCGTTCTGGAAGCTGCGCATATGCAACTGACAAGCGGTTACTCCTTTTACCGGACCATGTGCACGTCCGTTGATGTACATACTGCACATTCCGCAAATGCCTTCGCGACAATCATGGTCGAAAGCAATCGGCTCTTTTCCCTCTTTAATGAGGTCTTCGTTTGTTACATCCAACATCTCGAGGAACGACATGTCAGGACTGATATTTTTTGCCTGATAGGTTTCAAAGCGTCCGTTTTCCTTGGTGCTTTTTTGTCTCCAGACTTTTAAGGTGAGATTCATATTTCCACTCATGATCTTTCTTTTTTATTCCGCCGGGCCGATAAGAATTCAGCGCCGATGTTTGGGTATTACTTGTATGAACGTTGGGTTAACTTTACCTCTTCGAAATTGAGAACTTCTTTGTGCAACTCATGCGGTTGACCATCTCCTTTGTATTCCCAGGCGGCTACATAAGCGAAGTTTTCATCATCACGCAATGCTTCATTTTCCGGTGTCTGGTATTCCTCGCGGAAGTGTCCTCCACAACTTTCGTTACGGTGTAAGGCATCTACCATCATCAACTCTCCTAATTCAAGGAAGTCAGCCACGCGTCCTGCTTTTTCCAGATTCTGGTTAAGCTCCTGATCAGCTCCCGGTACAAGAAGATTCTGCCAGAACTCTGCACGCAGCGCTTTGATCTTTTCAATGCCCTGTTTGAGTCCTTCTGCATTACGTCCCATTCCGCAGTGATTCCACATGATGAGTCCGAGCTCACGGTGATATTCGTGTACTGTTTTCTTTCCTTTGATTGAAAGCAGCTTGTTGATACGTTCTTTTACTGCTTTTTCTGCTTCCATGAATTCAGGCCCGTCGTTGGCGATCGGCTTACGCTCTACACCGGCGAGGTAATCACCAATGGTGTATGGAAGTACGAAGTAACCATCTGCTAATCCCTGCATCAGCGCAGAAGCTCCCAAACGGTTTGCTCCGTGGTCACTGAAGTTGGCTTCTCCTGCTGCATATAAGCCCGGAATAGATGTCATCAGGTTGTAATCTACCCACAATCCACCCATAGTGTAGTGAACGGCAGGATAAATCATCATCGGTGTTTCGTAAGGATTGTCACCGGTGATCTGTTTGTACATGTCGAAGAGGTTACCATACTTCGCTTCAACTGCAGCAGCACCTAAACGACGAATGGCATCGCTGAAGTCGAGGTATACGGCGAGTCCGGTTTTTCCTACTCCAAATCCTTTATCGCACATATCCTTCGCCGCACGGGAAGCAATATCACGTGGTACGAGGTTTCCGAAACTTGGATAACGTCTTTCGAGATAATAATCGCGGTCTTCTTCCGGAATATCCTGTGGTTTGCGTGGATCACCTTTTTGTTTTGGTACCCAGATACGTCCATCGTTACGTAACGACTCCGACATAAGCGTGAGCTTCGATTGGTGGTCGCCGGATACCGGAATGCAGGTTGGGTGGATTTGTGTAAAGCAGGGATTTCCGAAATAAGCTCCCTTTTTATGGGCTCTCCAGATGGCTGTTCCGTTGGATCCACGTGCATAAGTGGTGAGGTAAAATACGTTTCCGTATCCACCGGTTGCGAGCACAACAGCATGCGCACTGTGTCGCTGAATTTCTCCGGTCACCATGTCGCGGGCAATGATTCCACGAGCCTGTCCATCTACCATCACCAGCTCTAACATTTCGTGACGGGTATAACTCTGGATCTTACCTTCACCTACCATGCGGTTCATGGCAGAGTAAGCACCGAGTAATAACTGTTGTCCGGTTTGTCCTTTGGCATAGAAGGTACGTGATACCTGTGCTCCGCCAAATGAACGGTTGTCGAGCAATCCGCCGTATTCACGGGCAAAAGGAACACCTTGTGCTACGCATTGGTCGATGATATTTACACTCACCTGAGCCAGACGATATACATTGCCTTCACGGGCACGGTAATCGCCGCCTTTGATGGTGTCGTAGAAAAGACGGTATACACTATCACCGTCGTTTCGGTAGTTCTTTGCAGCATTGATTCCTCCCTGTGCGGCTATACTATGCGCGCGACGTGGTGAATCCTGGAAGCAGAAGGTTTTTACATTGTAGCCTAATTCAGCAAGTGAAGCGGCTGCAGATGCTCCCGCGAGTCCGGTTCCTACAATGATAACATCGTATTTACGCTTGTTGGCCGGGTTAACGAGTTTGCAGCTGAATTTATGACGGTCCCACTTCTCAGCGAGTGGTCCTGATGGTATTTTTGAATCGAGATTCATTTCGACAGAGATGCTTATTTGTTAACGAATAAAAAGTAGATGGGCATGGCAGCGAAGAGGGCAGGGATCAATATCCCGAAGATGAAGGTTCCGGTGCCGCGGATGAGGCCTTCATATTTTTTGCGACGAATACCCATAGTCTGGAAGGAACTCTGGAACCCATGCAGCAGATGGTACGAAAGCGCCAGCATGCTGATGACATAGAATGCCACAACCGCAGGGTTTTTAAACGCCTTGGCAACCACTGCATAAAGATCCTTGCAGATGATTACTTCGTTGCCCATGTAGTCCATTTCGGTAGGCTTGAGGTGTTGTGCAGCAGCGTCGGCAGCCGGTACAGTTTCCTGCTTCAGAATGTTGCCCGTTGTTGCATCTACAATGTATGTTTTCCAATCCATGGATCCGAATTTGTATTCGTACCAGAAATTGATCATGTGGGTCACAATGAAAATTAACAATATAGTACCTAAAATACCCATGTTGCGGGAAGCCCAGCTGGAACCACGGGTGTCCTTTTTACCTTCGTATTTTACCGGACGCGCTTTCTGATTGCGGGCTACCAGGTAAAATCCATTGATAGCATGCAACAGGATAGTGGCATACAACAGGTAGGATACGATTTTGATCGGCGTAAACGTGGTCATGAACACCGAATAACGATTGAAGGCTAAACCTCCGTCGTCTTTGAATAATTGCAGATTCCCCGATACGTGCACGATCAGGAAGAGGCTTAGGAAGAGGCCGGTGAGTGCCATCAGCCATTTTCGCCCTACGGATGAGTTCAGGAACTCAAAGAATTTCGTCATAACGCTTGATGATAACTGGTACTGTAACAGACTGTTTAAGTCGATAGTTTTTACGAGGTCACAAATTTAATCGGATCGGCAATACCAGCGTCTCTGGAATCCTTCTAAATTATCTACCTATCAACGGTTTGATTTTCAGTCTTCAAAAGGCGTTTGCTGTTCATAAAGGCAGGGAAGTGCGGTTTTTTCGGCTGGCTGACGGGGATCATGGCCTTCTTAGATGGCTGTTCTCCGCCTTTGTCTATTTTCGCCTTCGTTCCTGTTCATGCTTGGATGGGAAATAATTACCTTCGTATCTTCGTCTTCATCGCTTTCCGGTTTTCCGGCTGGCCTCAAATAAAAGATCCTATGAAATATACTTCAATCGATTCTACTCTGTTTGCCTTTAATCGCGGTCGGTTTACGGCTTCGATGAAACCTGGTTCTATCGCCTTCTTCAATGCGAATGATGAAATGCCCCGGAATGGTGACTGTAATTTTCTGTTCCGTCAAAACTCCGATTTATTTTATCTGTCCGGTATCGATCAGGAGCAAACTGTTCTGGTATTGTTCCCGGATGCACCATTGCCGAAGTACAGGGAGATCCTGTTTCTGAAAAAGACAAATGAGCATATCGCTGTTTGGGAAGGTCATAAATACACTAAAGAAGAGGCGCGTCAGGCAAGTGGTGTGCAGAGCGTTTATTGGCTGGAAGATTATAATGCAATTGTGCCGATGCTGCTGAATCATTGCGAAAATATCTATGTAAATATCAACGAGAATGATCGTTTTGTTTCGGATGTGCCTTACCGTGAGTTACGTTTCGTGAATG
The DNA here is from genome assembly GCA_017995075.1 of Bacteroidia bacterium. Taxonomy (GTDB): domain Bacteria; phylum Bacteroidota; class Bacteroidia; order AKYH767-A; family OLB10; genus JAJTFW01. The sequence continues at coordinate 8,164 of JAGOJO010000109.1, forward strand.
ATCTGAAGATGCGTTGTCCGGGTCATAAATTTGAACGTTCAGGTCCTATTCTGGCCGGACTCCGTGCTATCAAACACGATATCGAAATTAAACTGATGCAGCGGGCGATGGATATTACCGAGAAGGCTTTCCGTCGTGTGCTTCGTTTTGTGAAGCCGGGAGTGATGGAGTATGAGATTGAAGCAGAAATTACGCATGAGTTTATCCGTAAACGTGCTAACGGTCACGCCTATACTCCAATTATCGCAAGTGGTCCGAGTGCCTGTATCCTGCACTACAATGATAATAACCGCGAATGTAAAGCCGGTGATGTGATCCTGCTGGATTTCGGCGCGGAGTATGCCAACTATGCGGCAGATCTGACCCGTTGCGTGCCGGTAAGCGGTGAGTTTACAGAGCGTCAGCGCGATGTGTATAATGCCGTGTTACGTGTAATGAAAGCGGCTACTGCGATGCTTGTCCCTGGAAATACCATCGAAAGCTATCATGTGGAAGTAGGCAAGGTGATGACGGAGGAGTTGCTTGGTCTTGGCTTGATTTCGAAGGAAGAAGTGAAGAATCAGAATCCGGAAATGCCGGCGTATAAAAAATATTTCATGCATGGCACTTCGCATTTCCTCGGACTCGATGTTCACGATGTGGGAGACCGTTATCAGCCAATGCAGGCAGGTATGGTGTTTACCTGTGAACCTGGAATTTATATTCCGGAAGAAGGTCTGGGTATCCGCCTGGAAAATGATATCCTCGTAACTTCTAAAGAACCGGTGGATCTGATGGCGGCAATCCCGCTGGAAGTGGAGGAGATCGAAGAACTGATGCGGGAAGCTCATCACCATGCATAAAAAATGGTGAAAAATGAAAATTACAGGGCACTGAGTTTTACTGAGTGCCCTTCTTGTATCCGGATAATTCACTGTTTAGCATGAAAAAAGTTTATCTGTTGCTCGTCTTGCTTGTGGCAGGAATGGGTGTGATGCGTTTTCTTCCCGGACTCTTCTCGCCATCAGAGAAGAATGCTGAGGTAGTGGGCGATGGCTTTAAAGATGGTGATCTGATTTTTCAAACGTCTCTTTCTGC
>JAGOJO010000110.1 GCA_017995075.1 Bacteroidia bacterium
AAAGAGCTACTCGAAAGTGAGTTGTTCGGTTATAAAGCCGGCGCTTTTACCGGTGCTAACAAGGATCACAAAGGACTCTTCGAAGAAGCACATGGCGGCACACTATTTCTCGATGAAATCGGCGAAATGCCTTTGGCACTACAGGCTAAATTATTGCGCATACTAGAAAATGGCGAGTACATACGTGTAGGTGATACAAAAACCCGAAAAGCAGACGTTCGGATTATCGCGGCGACACATCGGGACTTACAAGAGGACATCAAAGCTAATCTCTTCAGAGAAGATTTATTCTATCGAATTGCTGCCATCAATATTCACCTGCCTTCCTTACGCGAACGAGTAGAAGATATTGAAATTATGACAAAACATTTCATTCAACTCTTCGCAGCAAAAATCAATCGCCCTGCTCCTAACCTTTCGAAAGACTTTCTCTTCGCCCTTCAGAAGCACGAGTGGCGAGGAAATATCAGGGAGTTAAAGAATATTATTGAACGGAGCGTACTTTTAAATGATACCGGCACGCTGGAAGCATCCTCATTGCCTTTCTACCACGCCACGAATGAACCAGCTACACTTTCAGCCTTCGACTTAGCCAGCGCAGAAAAACTGCATATTCAAAAAGTCTTGAACTATACAAAAGGCAACAAAACTGAAGCTGCAAAACTCCTCAACATAGCATTGACCACTTTATATCGCAAGCTGGAAGAGTACAAAATTCGATAACCCTATCGTTTTGCTAGTCGACCCTTTCATTTTGACAGGGTAGAAGTTATAATAAATTGATGCTTTTGAAATTTCCAGACTGCAAATCAATCGATTAACAATACAACTTTTTCAAGGAACAAGATTTGAAGTGCAGGGTGAAAAAACACCATGCAACCCAACAAAAAAAGCAATAGGTACCGCGATTGTCAGCGGTTTGCCGATCTCACCAAAACATTTATTATCCAAGGAAACATTCGCAGGGCCCGTAAATGTCTTGCCATTGCAGAAGATATTTTCCTGAAGGGAAATCTGGAAATTAAAAATATCATTTCCAATGTATATGTATTCTCGGTAAGCTCCTTTATGGAAATGCATCATTGCAATATCAAACAACTTTTTCCGGAATCTCTTAAGACCGCTTATAAACAACAAACAGCTGCGTACGGGTCATGATCATGTTCATTCTATTCCTTGTGGCCACCGCAACATTTCTGCTCTCTTACAAATGTATTTATTGGTTTGAAAAAATATAGCTATGCAACTACTACTCATTCTTTCCATTATAGTATTCGGCTACATGTGCTATGTGCTTGTAAAGCCTGAAAAGTTCTAACATCACCGAACAGCAAACCATCACATCCACCCCATTCACCATGAACTCAGAAATATACGGCATACTGTTAATGTTCTTCGGTGCTATAGCCTTATCCATACCTCTAGGCAAATACATTGCAGGTATCTATAGCGATTCTCCTCACAAAAGCGATAAGATCTTTGCTCCGATAGAACGTTTTATCTATCGGGTTTCAGGCATCGACCCTACCAAGGAGATGAACTGGAAAGAGCATCTGCAAACGCTTTTAATAATCAACTTCATTTGGTTCGTTGCCGGCATGGTTATCCTGATGAATCAGGGATGGCTACCATTGAATCCAGATGGAAATCCCGGTATGTCAGCTGACCTGGCATTCAATACCAGCATTTCATTCATTGTAAACTGCAATCTTCAGCATTACAGCGGCGAATCCGGGTTAAGTTATCTGGGGCAACTATTTCTGATGTTTCTGCAATTCGTAAGTGCTGCTACCGGAATGGCAACCGGAGCCATTTTGTACAAAGCATTAAAATTAAAACAAGGAGCAAACCTCGGGAACTTTTATCAACTTTTTATCCGTTCCATAACACGAGTACTATTGCCTTTATCTATAATCACCGCGGTTGTTCTTTTATTCAACGGAATGCCGATGACCTATGAAGGAAAGGAAACATTAACCACAATGGAAGGAGACACGATACATATTTCCACCGGCCCGGTAGCAGCTTTTGTTCCGATCAAACATCTCGGCACTAACGGTGGTGGTTACTTCGGGGCCAATAGTGCGCATCCGTTTGAGAATCCAAATTATCTGACTAACATGATAGAAATGATCGCTCAACTATTAATTCCTTTTGCGATGATATTCGGTCTCGGTTTTTACCAGAAAAGAAAAAGACTGTCCTACATGATATTCGGAGTAATGACTATCGGATTTCTACTACTTGCAATTCCAAACATATTGATGGAAGTGGAAGGGAATCCAATGCTTAACAAAATGGGTATCGACAATACCGGAGGGGCGATGGAAGGAAAAGAAGTACGGTTTGGTGCCGCAGCCTCCGGTTTCTGGAGTATAGCCACCACCGTTATATCAACCGGATCCGTCAATTCCATGCACGACAGTATGATGCCACTCTCGGGAATGAATCAATTATTAGCTATGATGGTAAATAGCTTCTATGGAGGTTGCGGAGTTGGACTGCTCAATTTCTACATATTCATCATCCTTGCTGTATTTATCAGTGGGCTTATGGTAGGACGCACACCGGAATTTCTTGGAAAGAAAGTCGAAGCACGGGAAATGAAAATTGCGATGATCATTGCACTCTTGCATCCTTTGCTCATTCTCGGAGGCACAGCTCTATCCACTTATTTATTCATCCAATATCCGGAAACAAACAGCGCCTGGTTAAATAATCCCGGATTCCATGGCTTTACAGAAATGCTCTACGAATTCACCTCCGCCTCTGCCAATAACGGGAGCGGATTTGAAGGATTAGGAGATAATAACTTATGGTGGAATATCAGCACCGGTATCGTACTATTACTTGGCAGATATCTTCCGATCATCGGACCGATTGCAATTGCAGGAATCATGGCAGAGAAAAAACATATTCCTGAAAGTGCCGGAACACTTGATACATCATCTGCAACTTTTGGAATTATGATATTCGCTGTGATCACTATCATCACAGCCCTCTCCTTCTTTCCCGCACTTGCACTTGGACCAATAGCAGAATATTTTTCAATGCGTTAAACCCATCACCAACGATCAATAAAAATGAAATCAAATAAAGAATCCGGCCAACTATTCCAAAGTGAACTCCTTAAGGAAGCATTGCATGAAAGTTTCAGGAAATTAAATCCAGCCACCCTGATTAAAAACCCTGTCATGTTCACGGTATGGATTGGCACTATTGTGATGGCGCTCGTTTGTTTTTGGATAGCTCAAGGTGAAAAATCACAAGGTAGTCTAACGTACAATCTAATCATTACTTCCATACTCTTCCTCACCGTACTATTCGGGAACTTTGCAGAAGCCATTGCAGAAGCCCGGGGAAAAGCACAGGCAGATAGTCTGCGAAAAACAAGAGAAGATACGCCTGCCAAATTAGTGCGTCCAGTTGGAGAATACTATATAGATGAACTAACGATTGTACCATCTTCACAGCTACAAAAAGACGACATTTTTCTTTGTGAATCCGGAGACATCATTCCTAGTGATGGAGAGATCATTGAAGGACTTGCAACAATCGATGAAAGTGCCATCACCGGAGAGAGTGCACCGGTAATTCGTGAAGCCGGCGGAGATAAAAGTTCAGTCACCGGAGGCACAAAAGTACTTTCTGACAGGATCAAAGTTAAAGTCACCACCAATCCCGGCGAAAGCTTTCTCGACAAAATGATTGCATTGGTAGAAGGCGCTTCAAGACAAAAGACGCCCAATGAGATAGCACTTACCATTTTACTCGCTGGATTTACGCTGGTGTTTATCATCGTAACAGTAACTTTAAAACCCTTCAGTGATTATGCACAAACACCGGTAACAATAGCTGCCTTCATTTCACTTTTTGTTTGTCTGATTCCCACTACTATTGGAGGGTTACTATCCGCCATTGGTATAGCAGGAATGGATCGTGCATTACGCGCCAATGTCATCACTAAAAGTGGAAAAGCAGTAGAAACCGCCGGAGATATCGATGTATTGCTTTTAGACAAAACCGGAACTATCACAATAGGGAACAGAAAAGCAACACAATTTTACCCCATTAGTTCTATCTCTCCGGCAGCATTCAAAGAAGCTTCAGCACTCAGCTCCATAGCAGACGAAACACCAGAAGGAAAATCAATTATCGAACTAACCGGATTACATCGTTCTTCCTTTCAACTACAACAACCAATCTTTATCAAGTTCACTGCCGAAACACGCACGTCAGGCATTGATGTAAACAACAGAAGAATACGCAAAGGAGCAGCAGATGCCATACAAAAAATTGTTGAACAGGCCGGAAATATATTCCCGCAAGAGACCAGAAGTAAAGTAATTGAAATATCCGGAAATGGCGGAACACCACTTGTAGTTGCGGAAAATGAACAGGTGTTAGGTGTAATTGAACTTCAGGATATCATCAAACCCGGAATCAGTGAACGCTTTGAACGCTTACGAAAGATGGGAATTAAAACGGTAATGGTAACCGGCGATAATCCCTTAACTGCTAAATTCATTGCAGGAAAAGCGGGAGTTGATGACTATATCGCCGAAGCCAAACCCGAAGACAAAATGAATTACATTCGAAAAGAGCAACAGGAAGGTAAACTAGTAGCTATGATGGGCGACGGAACCAATGATGCTCCGGCACTTGCACAGGCAGATGTAGGTGTTGCCATGAACAGCGGAACGCAGGCAGCCAAGGAAGCAGGCAATATGGTGGATCTAGACAATGACCCTACCAAACTCATTGAAGTGGTTGAAATAGGAAAACAACTGCTCATGACAAGAGGAACACTGACTACCTTCAGTATTGCCAATGATGTTGCAAAATACTTCGCAATTGTCCCGGCATTGTTCATCACCTCCATTCCGGCATTAAGGGCATTAAACATCATGCAGCTGCAAAGTCCCGAAAGTGCGATTCTCTCTGCAGTCATCTTCAATGCCATCATTATACCATTGTTGATTCCTCTTGCTCTGAAGGGTGTACCGTATAAACCAATTGGCGCAAATGCACTGTTAAGAAGAAACCTGTTTATATACGGTCTAGGAGGAATAATCATTCCTTTTATCGGAATCAAAGCTATCGACATTTTAGTATCCAACTTCATCTAAAACATGATCAAAAATCTCCTTCAGGCCATCCGACTAACCTTGGTATGCCTGGTATTATTGACTACCATTTATCCGCTCGTCGTACAAGGACTGAGTTATATCACACCGCTCCAAGGACAAGCCGAAACTATTCTGTCAAATGGTCAAAAGCAATACCTTCTTCTCGCCCAAGACTTCCACTCTCCAAACTATTTTCAGCCCCGGCCATCTGCAACCAACTACAACGCAGCCGGATCAGCTGGAAGCAACAAAGGTCCAACCAATACAGAATACCTGCAACTGGTTCAAGCAAGAATTGATACTTTTATAGCGCAAAACCCCACCGTTCAAACAACAGAAATACCGGTAGAAATAATCACTGCTTCAGGCTCAGGACTAGATCCCCACCTATCACCTGAATCAGCATATATACAGGTAGCACGAATTGCAAAATCAAGAAATATTTCCCAGGAAATAATAGATCAACTTATCAAAAAGAATACAGAAACTCCTTTATTTGGACCTGCAACTGTAAACGTAGTTGCTCTAAATATAGCCTTAGACTCTATCAATACCTCTGCCAAATGAAAAAAATCCTCTTCGCATTCTCTATTTTTATAAACACAATATCGTATAGCCAGGATACGCTTACGAAAGTCCTCATTAGTGGATATGCAGAAACATATTACTGCTATGATATAAACCAGCCAGATGATCACAATCGGCCGGGCTTTATATATTCACACAACAGACATAACGAAGTAAATTTAAACTTAGGATACCTCAAGGCAAGTCTGAGCCGGCAAAAAACACGAGCGAACTTTGCCATTATGGCCGGGACCTACTCTAACGCAAACCTCGCAGCAGAACAAGGCGTATTGAAAAACATCTTTGAAGCTAACATTGGTATAAAAATTTCAAAATCAAAAAACATATGGGTAGATGCCGGAATATTCCCATCACACATTGGATTTGAAAGTGCCATTTCACGCGATTGCTGGAATCTAACAAGGAGCATTTTAGCAGACAATTCACCCTACTATGAAGCCGGTGCCAAAATAACCTTTATCTCCAAGAATGAGAAATTACAGATCAGCGGATTACTCTTAAATGGCTGGCAAAGAATTCAACGAATCGACAACAACAACACCCCGGCCTTCGGTCACCAGCTCACGTATAAACCGTCGGGAAAGATCACAATTAACTCCAGTTCTTTCATTGGCAGTGATTCGCCAGATAGTTTAAGAAAGATGAGATACTTTCATAACTTCTACGCACAAATTCAACTCACCAAAAAAACAGGAATTATAGCCGGTTTTGACTTTGGGATGCAACAACAATTCAAAAAAAGCGACAAATACCATACCTGGTATTCCCCTGTATTGATCATACGTCAACAAGTCCGCCCAAACACCTTCATAGCTCTACGCGGAGAATACTACAGCGACATCAACCAGGTAATCATAGCCAACGGATCCCCCTTTGAATGTATAGGCTACTCCATCAACATCGATCATCTCATAGCGGAAAACATTCTGTTCCGTATTGAAGCACGAGGATTAACGAATCAAGAAAACTATTTCACTAAAAACGACAAAGCGGTTCGCGAAAATTACTTCTTCACTACCTCCTTAGCAGTTAGTTTTTAATGAAACATCAAGACGAAGCGGCCGAACATTTTCTCCGATTGATAAAAAAATCGAGAAAAGGTAAATTTAAAATCTACATCGGCATGAGCGCCGGAGTAGGAAAAAGCTACCGGATGCTTCAAGAGGCACATGCCCTGCTTCGTAATGGAATTGATGTTAAAATCGGATTTATTGAAACCCATCAACGACAGGAAACACAGGCATTACTTGACGGGTTACCTATTATTCCCAGGCGAAAATTATTTTACAAAGGAAAGGAGCTCGAAGAAATGGATCTCCAGGCAATTATCAACTTACGTCCTGAAGTTGTCATTGTAGATGAACTTCCCCACACCAATATTGAAGGAAGTAAAAATGAAAAAAGGTGGCAGGATGTAATGGAAATTCTGGATACAGGAATCAATGTCATCTCCGCCATCAATATCCAACATATAGAAAGTCTCAACGACGACATAAGACAAATAACAGGCATTGAAGTAAAAGAACGAGTCCCTGACAGTGTATTGGCACAAGCCAATGAAGTTGTAAACATTGACCTGACAGCCGAAGAACTCATTGATCGACTAAAGGAAGGCAAAATTTACAAAGCAGAAAAAATTAATACCGCACTTCAAAACTTCTTCAGAAGCGAAAACATTTTACAATTACGGGAACTTGCACTCAAAGAAGTAGCATCGCAGGTAGAACGAAAAGTCGAATCAGAGATTACAACACCCAATGCATTTAAACACGAAAAGTTTCTTGCATGTATCAGCAGCAACGAGCGGACTGCAAAAACAGTCATACGGAAAACTGCACGTTTAGCCAACTACTATAATAGCAAATGGTATCTGCTTTATGTACAAACCAAATCAGAACATCCGGACAAAATTGCGCTGGACAAACAACGACATCTCATCAACAACTTCAAGCTCGCCACTGAACTTGGAGCAGAAATAATAAAGATAAAACATAACTCCATCGCGAAAACCATAGCTGATCAGGCTGAAAAAATGAATATATCCACTATTTGCATCGGAAAACCACATTTAACAATTCTCAAAGTCATCCTTGCAACAAATGTTTTTAATCAGCTACTCGAAAAAATAAGCAACAACAATATTGACCTGGTAATACTCTCCGAATGAAAATCAAGAACAAACTCAGGTTAAATGTAGGACTCCTATTCCTGCTCATTCTAATACTCGGGAGTGTAGGCATTGGATATATACATGCGCTGAAACGGGACACCGATAAAATACTCGTTGCCAATTACCAGACTCTGGAATACAGCATCAACATGCTTTCAGCTCTCGATGACACAACGAAGGAATCAATAACTGTATTTGAAGAAAATCTATTTAAACAGGAAGCCAACATCACTGAACCAGGTGAAAAAGAAGCCACCATTAATACCCGCCGGCTTTACACGCAAATAAAAGCCAGCAACGACACTCTGCTAAAAAACTCCCTTCGAAACGAAATAAGGGATATTATGAAAATGAACATGAAGGCTTTAAAGTCGAAGAGCCTCCATGCACAACACACAGCAAAAACTGCTACCCTATGGATTGCCTTTGCAGCATCATTGTGCATTCTCATAGCCTTTTCACTGATGATCAATCTTCCATCCAACATTGCCAACCCTATATCAGAACTAACTAAAAGCATCCGACAAATAGCAGACAGGAATTACTCCCAACGGGTTCACTTCAACGACAACAGTGAATTTGGCGATCTCGCTCGCTCCTTTAACACCATGGCAGAAAAGCTGGAAGAGTACAACGACAGTAATCTCGCCAGACTACTACTCGAAAAAAAGAGAATAGAAGCGCTCATCAGCAATATGCGGGATCCGGTAATTGGCATTGATGAACAGAACAACATCACCTTTATCAACAAGGAAGCACTTAAAATCACCGGCCTTCAGATTGATGATGTTCGAAATAAAACACTTCAACGATTATCAACCGAAAACGATCTCATTCGAAAATTAACCAATGAAAGAAATCAACCAAAAGGATCGGCAAATGAAACATTAAAAATCTTCAATGACGGGAAGGAGTGTCATTATGAAAAAACAATTGTCCCCATTTCCATAATGCCCACGGGCGAAACCAAGGAAAAAAATGCAGGTATCGTTATCTTACTCCGTAACGTCACTGCATATAAAGAACTCGACGCAGCCAAGACAAACTTCTTATCCACCATTTCACATGAATTCAAAACACCCATCAGTGCCATCAAGATGGGCGTACAGCTACTCTATAATGAAAAGACGGGAACACTCAACATCGAACAAAATTCGCTGGTAGAAGGAATAAAAGATGATGCAGATCGTCTGCTGG
>JAGOJO010000024.1:0-16825 GCA_017995075.1 Bacteroidia bacterium
TGGATTTTTGACTTCGGTGAATTGGAAGGTCCGCTTCCATCTATGAACACTACTGTTGTACGGAATGTAGAATCCTTTTGAGCCTGCACCTTAGCACCGACTACAACAAACAGCAGAAGACAAAGAAAAATTCTATTATACCTCATTTCAAAATATGATTAGAACTTCAACTTACCAAAACGATATGCACTTCCTTTCTCCGCAAAGATATAGGCCTCGTGCTCTCCTGTTTGATTACAGATTTTCGGACGACAGATTACAGCCAACTCTTTATTGCTAAACAAAGTTTGCTTTTTAAATGTTCCGTTTTGATCTAATACAACTAACATCGTTTGCGATTTCTTAGGTCTCATCATTGGACGAAGGCCATCCTGAATTTTCATCAATGTTGCATTCTTCGGATCATCATTGTAAACAAACATCAGCTTATCGTCATTGACTAACGTAAGATACGACAGATAATATCCTCCATCATTGGCTGTCACCTGGTACTTAGGAATAATTTTCATCCACTTTACTGAACCATCCGGATTAAAATTAGTCACGAGCAAATTATCATAGTGATAATAATAAGTACAGCGGGTAGCTCCTGTTTTTGGATCAGTAGTACAAACCACTTGAATATAAAACTGCTCACTTATCATCACCATTCCACCATCATCACGGAAAATAAAATCATCAATATCAAATTGTGCAAGCTCTTCAGCTTTATCTGCCTTCTTTTTCTTCTTGATAGTTTCTTCAAACACATTACGATCAAACTCCTTGAACTTTGAAGTAACTACTTCTTTAGTTTCACGATTGATCTTCATATAAATCACTCCGGTAGCCTTATCCCAACGAGCACCGCCACCCTTCACATTCTTGTTTTTATCAGAATAGAAACCAGCAAGCGTCAGATTACCATCTTTGCTCAACTCGAAACGAATATCTGTAATGAATTTTTCGCCTGCGGATAAATCGTAAACTTTCACTTCATCCTTTGAAGGTAAATATGCAAGAATCTCATAGTGATAATTCGGGCTCTTGACACCTTTCTCCTTCCCCTTCTCTTTCATCTCCTTTTTTGTCTCAGTCAATTTCGCCAACATGTAGAACACACCTTCTTTATCTACAAGAAAATTCCCCAGAGTTACATCGCGATCTTTCTGGCTCATCTCAAAACTTTTACTCCAGATCAACTTCAGATCACTGGAATAAAGTTTTGCAGCATAACGCTCAGGTTTATTTTTATCAAAAACTTCATCATGATAAATAAGGAGTTTCGTTGTATCTGTTGAAGTAGCATAACTAAATGCGCCCTTGGAACTTTTCTTCACGTCAAGAATTTCGTCCACTTTCATGAGCTCACCGCTTAAAGAACCATCTGATTGCTTTACATGAGATGCAAACAATGTCTTCTTATCTGCCTTGGTATCATAGTAAGAAACCAACAGAATAATTTTATCTTCCACCATGAAAACCTGCTCGATATTCAGATTTTTAGCCTTCATCTCACCGGCATCTTTCACACGGTCTTTCAACTCTTCTTCTATCTCACGTGAATAAAGGAGGTCAAGCGTTTTGTTATCATAACAATCAATAATATAATTTCCCCGGTCAGCGCCTCGTACTTGCATACGCAATGCGAAGAAATACTTTTCGTTACGACCTAAAATATCAGTGATCTGGGTTTTCTTTGGATCTTTTAGTTCCGGCCCCCAGGTGACCTGAACATTTTGAGCAAAACACATGTTCACTAAGAACATAAATGTTAAGATAGAAATAATTTTTTTCATGGTAGTGTTTTTGGATTTCAGAACTAAAATAGAAAATCAAAACGACATATGAATACAATTTGGAATAAAAAACATCCCTAAGAAAAGGCATAAAAAAAGGGCGGTATCCTGTTATCGGATAACGCCCTTTAAAGATTTTATGATTGCTTATTTCTTCGCTTCTGCTTTGTCCAGATCGATTACGATCGGAGTAGCAATGCAAAGTGAGCTGTATGTACCTACTACGATACCGATCAACAAGGCGAATGCAAATCCGCGAATCACATCTCCACCGAAGATAAAGATAGCGAGGAGTACAAAGAATGTTGTTAATGAGGTATTCATGGTACGGCTAAGCGTCGCGTTCAATGCGTTGTTGATTACAATCTTTTTATCCATGTGTGGGTGTATTCCGAGGTATTCACGGATACGGTCAAACACTACCACGGTATCTGTCATCGAGTAACCCATTACGGTAAGTGCAGCAGCAATGAAATCCTGATTGATCTCCAGCGTAAATGGAAGGATACCATTGAAGATAGAGAAGATCGAGAGAATCATTAATACGTCGTGGAGAAGAGCCAGTGTAGCACCTAAACCATACTGCCACTTCTTGAATCGTACAAGGATGTACAAGAACATCAATGCACAACCAAATAATACCGACCAAACAGCAGATGATTTAATATCGTCCGCAACGGTAGGTCCAACTTTCTGTGAGTTGATGATTTTCGTTGATTTGAAATCTTCCGCAGAAATAGCACCGTAGAATCCTTTTACTCCTTCGTAAAGAGCACCGGTTACTTTAGCTTCAGCTTCAGCTGTGTTCTCTTCGATTAAGTAATCTGTGGTGATTTTGTAGCGGTTGTCCGTTCCGAATGTTTTTACATCCGGTGCTTCTCCCAATGGCTTCGCTAATGATTCACGAATCTCCTGGGTAGTCATTGATTTATCAAACTGCACTACATACGTACGACCTCCGTCGAAATCTACACCGAAGTTAAATCCTTTGATAAAGATAGAGACGATACCAGCTGCGATGATCAAACCGGAAACGGTATAATACATCTTGCGCTTCTCAACGAATGGAAGATTGATCTTCGTGTAGGCATCTTTAGAGAAGTTACTCCAGAAAGAGACTTCTTTGTTTGTATCCAACATCCACTCAAATACCAGACGGCTGATGAAGATCGCGCTGAACAATGAGCAAAGGATACCAATGATCAATGTTGTTGCGAAACCTTGTACCGGACCACTTCCGAATACGTAAAGGATGATACCCAACAACAATGTTGTTACGTTAGAATCGATGATGGAAGATAAGGCATGCTTATAACCATCCGTTACAGCCAGACGAATTCCTTTTCCTAAACGCAACTCTTCACGAATACGTTCGAAGATCAGAATGTTCGCATCTACCGAAAGAGCGATGATCAGTACGATACCTGCAATACCCGGCAGTGTCAATACCGCACCGAGAGAGGCAAGTACACCGAGGATAAAGAACATATTACAAACCAGTGCAAAGTCGGCTACAAGTCCGGCTTTGCTGTAGTAAACAGCCATAAACACAAACACAATCAGGATCGCAACCAGGAAGGAAGTGAGACCATTGCTGATCGCTTCTTTACCAAGTGATGGTCCAACAACCGCTTCTTCAACGATACGGGCAGGAGCAGGAAGTTTACCTGCCTTCAGAATATTCGCTAAATCTTTTGCCTCGTTAATTTCGAAGTTACCGGTGATGCTTGAACTTCCGCCGGCAATTTCACCTTGTACATTCGGGAAGCTGTATACAAGATCATCCAGAACGATAGCAATGGATTTTCCAACGTTTTCACCTGTCAGACGCTTCCACACCTGCGCTCCTTCCGGATTCATACGCATGGAGATTTCAGGAGCAGAATTGAATTGTCCGAAGTCCTGACGGGCATCAGAAATAGCACCGCCATCTAATGGAGCTTTTCCATCGCGGCTGGTTACTTTAATTGCAATTAATTCGAGGGTTGGAGATTCAGGATTACGTGGTTTTACTGTCCAAAGCAAACGAAGATTTTTCGGCAATGCTGCTTTTACATCTTCACGGGCAAGGATGGTATTTACCTTACCGGTATCTTTCAATAATGCATAACCAACAACACAGGTTTTATCCACCATGTTTTTCTCTTCCTGAGTACGCACATTTCCGTCGGCAGGGAATAATACAGCAAAAAGTGGGTTCTCACGGGCAAACTCTTCAAACGTTTTTGCACCTGCTGATGTATCCTTCTTCGCAGTTGAATCCTTACCCATTTTATCTACGAGGGAAGATGCAGTATCTTTTACCGCAGCAGTTGTATCAATCGCAGCAGTTGCAGTACTGTCAATTACCGGAGTTGTAGATGTAAGTCCGAGTGATTTCGACAAAGAATCCTTCTTCGCTTCGTTGGCTAACAGGGTGTTCACGGAAACAAGTCCGCCGGCTACCTCACCAAAAGTGTAGGTTTCCCAGAACTCCAGTTTCGCAGTTCCCTGAAGGAGCTTACGAACACGATCCGGCTCCTTCACACCAGGCAATTCAACCAGAATACGTCCTGATCCTAATTGCTGAATGTTTGGCTGTGTAACCCCGAATTTATCGATACGGGTACGGAGGATATTGAAAGAACGGCTGATGGCAGCATCGGATTCTTCTTTCAATACCTTCAATACTTCTGGATTGGTAGAATTGAATTTGATTTTATCCTGGTTCTCGATGTTAGCGAAAACAGCGGCCAGACTTGCATTCGGATCAACTTCCTGGAAAGCCTGACCAAACAGCGTTACAAAATCTTTGTTGCTGTTCCGCTGCAATTCCGTTGCACGGGTAATCGCTTTCTGGAATGTTGGATCGCTTGCGTTCTGACCAGCCATGGAACGAACCATGTCTACTACAGAAACTTCCATGGTCACGTTCATACCACCTTTCAAGTCAAGACCGAGATTTAACTCACGCTCTTTGCATTGACGGTAAGTGTAGTTGATTACACCGAGGTTGTAAACGCCTTTCGGACCGATTGAATCGAGATAAGCTTTCTCTTTCAGGAGATCGCCTTTACCAAACTCTTTGGCATCACCCTCAACACTCCGGGTTACCAGAGTAAATGATAGCTGATAGAGGCAAACCAGCCCCAGAATGATAGCAAACAGCTTTATCGCACCTTTACTTTGCATTGATATAATGTATTAATTTATAGAGGACGGCAAATATAGGAGATGGCGGGATACGAAACAATTTATAGAAAGGTTAATAGAGGGAGATGGCGAAGTGCGCTATGGACTGATTTACAGTGCAATACCTTTTAATGACCTATTATTTAATGCGGAAACAAGCTAAATCGTGCCGGGAAGCTGGAAATCAACGTCAAGGATGGCGGAAGTTAGCCTTCGTATCCGGTTGCAGTGAGTTGCTTTGGCTCTGTTCCAAAACCCTGAAAAAACTACCTTCGTGGCGTGCTGAAACGAATAATTATCAGTGTTACTTCCGATCTGGTTACGGATCAGCGGGTGCATCGGGCGGCAGCTACCCTGAAGGAGGCAGGCTTCCGGGTGCTGGTGATCGGGCGCCGATTGCCGGATTCCAGAGAACTCCCGGGTAAAAAATACCGTTGCCGTCGTTTCCGTCTATGGTTTCACAAGGGGCCATTGTTTTATGCCAATTTCAATATCCGGCTTTTTTTCACGCTGATGTTTGAGTCGTTCGATTTGCTGTTGAGTAATGATCTTGATTCTCTTCCGGCCAATTATCTGGCTTCAAAGCTGAAGGGGCGTCCGCTGGTGTATGATAGTCATGAGTATTTCACCGAAGTTCCGGAGTTGGTTCATCGTCCGAAGGTGCAACGCTTCTGGAAGAAAATTGAGTCGATGATTGTGCCGAAGTTGAAGTACGCGTATACAGTGAATGAAAGTATAGCAGAGCTTTTTCGTAAGGAATACAATGTTGAATTTAAAAGCATCCGTAACGTTCCGGAACCTCATCGTTTGCCGCTTCGTGATAAAGTTATTCTTCGTCGTGAATTGGGTTTACCTGTTGAAAAACATATCGTGATTCTGCAGGGCGCAGGAATTAATATTCAACGCGGCGCAGAGGAGGCGGTGATGGCCATGCAATTCATGGAGAATACCTTGTTGTTGATTGTTGGTGGCGGAGATGTGATTCAGCAACTGAAGAACATGGTGAAGGAAAATGGATTGTCAGATAAAGTTCGTTTTGAGGGTAAGAAGAATCCAAACGAACTGGTGCTGTATACACATAGCGCTGACCTGGGATTGAGTCTGGATAAGGATACTAACCTGAACTATCGTTTTAGTCTTCCCAACAAACTCTTCGATTATATCCAGGCGGGTATTCCGGTGCTGGCGTCTGATCTGCCGGAAATAAAACGAATTGTGGAGCGTTATGAAATCGGCAGAATTTGCCCCGACCATGATCCGGTTTCTCTTGCGAAACTCATGCAGGAAATGCTGGAAGACCAACAGCAACGCGAACAGTGGAAACATCAGTTGTCTATTGCGGCTGAGGAGCTAAACTGGGATAAAGAGAAGAAAAAGTTTATCGAAATTTTCCGCAACATTGAATACTGATCACCTACATATTGTTTCGTTTGATGTCCCCTACCCTGATAACTACGGTGGCGTGATTGATGTATTTCAGAAGATTCGTCAGTTACATGCTTTAGGAGTCTCCATTCATCTTCATTGTTTTGAATATGGCCGAAAGGAAAGTGCGGAGCTGAAAAAATATTGCAGCGAGGTCTATTACTACGAGCGTCGTCTTTCGAAAATAAAACTTTTGCAGCAATCACCGTTCATTGTGAATACACGCGAGAACGATGTTTTACTGCAACGCCTTTTAAGCGATGAGGTTCCGGTATTGCTGGAAGGTTTACATTGTTGCCTGTATCTTCCTCAGCTAAGTAAACACAAAAAGACCGTGGTGCGTTGTCATAATATCGAACACGATTATTATCGTCAGCTGGCAGATGCAGAGAAGAATGCTTTCAAGCGTTTGTACTTCCGTACGGAAGCGTCTAAACTGGAAAAATTTGAAGCCAACGTCTTTCCGGGAAATACATTGGCAGCAATCTCTGCGAACGACCATCGTTACTTTTCAGCTCGCTATGGAAACGCTGCTCATATCCCTGCTTTCCACCGGTTTGATAAATGCCAATCGCTGAACGGAACAGGAAACTATTTTCTCTATCATGGAAATCTGAGTGTGGCAGAGAACTTTAAAGCGGCGGCATGGCTGGCGATGGAGGTTGCTCCGAAGCTGAATGCAGAGCTGGTTATTGCCGGACAACATCCCGGTGCTGATCTTCGGAAAATTTTACAGCAGGAACCTAATATCCGTTTGGTGGCTAATCCTTCCGCCTCCGATTTGCATCAATTAATCCGAGAAGCGCAGGTGCATTTATTGCCTTCTTTTCAGTCGACAGGCATCAAACTAAAATTACTGGAAGCGCTCTTCAGTGGAAGGCATGTGCTCGCAAATAAAATGATGGTGCAGGAAGAAAAACTTAAATCACTTTGTTATCTCGAAGAGAGATCTGAATCTTTTGCAGCGAAGGCAAACGAACTATTATTTGTACCATTCACTTCATCTGCGCTTGCAGAAAGGGAGGAAGTTTTGCATCATGACTTCTCGAATAAAAAATCGGCAGAAAAACTGCTTCAACTTTTTCAGACTTCCTGAAAACCGACCGAACCCTCAACAGGCTGTAATCTCCCCTGCTCTACTTTCTCAACGCGCGATGGGAATTTCTCCATCAAGGAATAGTTATGTGTCACCATTACTACAGCTCTTTCATTTCTGCTCACTTCAAAAAGCAGGTTCATGATTTCGTTGCTGGTTTCCGGATCAAGATTTCCGGTTGGTTCATCGGCGAGAATTAAATCAGGATCATTCAGCAATGCTCTGGCTATGGCCAATCGTTGTTGTTCACCTCCGGAAAGTTCATGCGGCATTTTAAATCCTTTGGTGGACAAACCTACTTTGCTCAAAACCTCGCTTACCCGTTCTTCCATTTTTGTTTTGTCGGTCCAGCCGGTGGCTTTCAGATAAAACATCAGATTCTCCTTCGCCGGACGATCAGTCAGCAATTGAAAATCCTGAAAAATGATGCCCAGTTTTCTGCGGAGCTTCGGGATATCGGATGTCCGCAAATTACCCAGATCAAATCCCGCAACAGACCCTTCTCCCTGACGCATCGGAAGATCGCCATACAGCAATCGCATAATACTACTCTTACCACTTCCTGTTTTACCGATCAGGTAGAGAAATTCTCCACGCATTACCTTTAAAGTCACATCGTTCAATACGAGATTCTTGTTATGGAAGATGCTTACATTTTTCAGGTCGATGATAGTATCAGACATGCGGAATTGGTTTTATTTCTTAGAGATTCAACGGCTGATCAGAGCTCCAGCGTATGTACTTTCCCGAAAGGAATTTCCCGAAGGAAGTCCATAATCTGCTGCTCATATTTTTCGAGGCCGGCTTTCACCAATGCTTTTTCCGGACGATCAAGCCGGAAGTAGGCGAGCAGGGTAAACTCAGCGTCCCGTAGTTGAACATAGTCGGGAATCTTTGCTTTCCCCTGTATTTTAAGCAGATGATAGGTGGCCATTCAGCAGTACAAACTTACACTGAAAAACAGGTTAAATTATAGATTGTTTTCGGAAAATCAGGCTATTTATCCACGTATGGATATTAATGAAAAAAAGAAAGGCCACCGGTGAGGCAGCCTTTCCAATCAGGTTATCTGAAATTAGTTTTTGCTCTTTTTGGCACTCAAACCAACCGGACTACCCACACGTGCCATCGCACAACGGAAGCCCAACCAGTCGGTCGCTTGTTTTTGATCGAGGAAACGACGTGCACCAGGAGTCATGTAATACACACGATCTTTCCAAGATCCACCTTTAATTACGCGGGCATCATCATTAATCAACGATGTGTTCTCGTAGTTATAGGTTGCATATTCTGATTCATCACCATCGATATAGTTGATGTTATTTGCTTTCTGGTAGTTACGACGAGTTGCAGCTTCCTGCTCAGTCACTTCACGCAATTGAACGCGACCAAGAGAATCTTTCTCCGCAACTGCACCTTCTTCATCCGTAACCTGTGTTTGATAAACGTTACCACGGAAGGAACGGAAGTCAGTTTTATCTTCGTGAGAGAGTGGACGATAAACATCCATTACCCACTCAGCAACGTTACCTGCCATGTTGTAGATACCGTAATCATTCGGCACATATGAATAAACAGGAGTAGTGATATCACCATTATCATTCAAACGACCGGAAACCCCCATGTTATCACCTCGTCCGCGTTTGAAGTTGGCCAGCATTTCGCCCTGCCATTTATCTTCTGCATTACGCACGCCGTGACCATTCCAGGGATATAATTTACGTTCGTTTACGTTTTCATAAACGGTATTACCGATCAGCGATAAAGCTGCGAACTCCCATTCTGCTTCGGTTGGGAGGCGGTAACGAGGTAAAAGGATACCATCTTCCATACGTACTTTACGTGTATCAACGTTCGGGTTGAGATCCACCAATGGGCTTTTCACCAAACCTTCGTATTGACCGGCCAGATAGGCATCTGTATTAAAGTTATCTTCATTCACCTGTGCAGGATTCACACGAAGGATACCTTCACGAATAAGAATCTGCTCGTTTACACGATCGGTACGCCAAGCGCAATAGTCATTACACTGCAGCCAGTTCACACCAACAACAGGATAATCCTGGTAAGCAGGGTGACGGAGATAGAGTTCTACATAAGGCTCATTGAAAGCCAGACGATCACGCCATACTAATGTATCAGGCAATGCTTTACGCTGAACTTCCGGATAATCGGTAGCAAATACACGACCCAGCCAGTAGAGATACTCCAGCCAGAAAGTATTCGACACCTCTGTTTCATCCAGATAGTAGGACGAAACTGTCACACGACGGGGAATATTATCCCAATCCTGGATTACATCCTGTTCAGTGCGACCCATCACGAAGGTACCACCTTCAATAAGTACGAGTCCGGGACCGGTTTCCTGTTCGAGGTAAGGGACAACTTCAAAACCGCCGTTCCTTTCATCGTTCATGTTCCAGCCGGTTGCTCCCGATTTAGGGTAGTTGTTACAGGCGGCTGTAAAAACCATCATTCCCACTGCGAGGACGGGAAGGAAATGATTTTTAATCTTCATGTTTCTTGTGTATTTGGGATGACAAATATGCGAAATAACTAAAAACTAGGGCAGCTTATTGCACGGAAACGTTTCTTTTTAGGTCGGCACTCAAACTGCAGACCCAAGCTGATCTCGTGCGATCCGCCGGTGGCATTACTTAAGGCTGAGACAGTTACGTCATAACTATACCCGAATTTAAAGATTCCTCTTTGCAATCCGATTAAGGCGATAAAGCTATCGCTTGACATAAATTTATCCCCGCCAAAGTTCCCACGGTACCAAAGTCCACCAACAATCGGCGACCTTAATATATACATACCCACATTTAACTGATTGAACGAAGCCTGTTGCTGGAACAGGATGTTCGGTGAAATGTAAGTACCCTCATCACGGTTAATACGACCTCTTGAACTGCGACCACCATAGGTATCGCCGATCGGAAGCATAGCCCCGGCATGAATAGTATATTTACGTGGTAATTTTGATGTTCCTTTTACAATGAATGCTTCATCCGGCTCCGTGAGATGGTGAACAGCTAATCCGCCATACACTGTGCTGGTATAAGCAAGTACTCCGGTACTGAAATCCATGAAGTTACGGGTTTCAGTAGGACGCAATTCGGTAGTTGGATAAACGAAACCATAACGTGGATCGATCATATCACCGAACGTCAATTTATTGAAATCCAGGCGTTTCTGAACGTAAGTAGCCTGCAATCCAAAACGCATCGAGAACTTACGGTTCACGTTCAGCTGGTAAGCGTACATACCACTGATATTCGTAGTGGTAATAGTACCCTCCCCTGCTTTATCGTTCAGGAACAACAGACCAAGTCCGCCATTCATCACGTCGAAATGCTGGTCGTAACCTGCACTGGTGGTGATATAGGTTTCTTTCAGCGCCGGCCACTGATTACGGTAGTTGATACTCACACGCGGACATCGGGCAGAACCTGCAAAAGCCGGGTTTAAATAGAGCGGGTTCGCATAGAATTGCGTGAATTGGGGATCCTGGGCATCAGCCATCAGGCTAACCGACATCATGAGGCACAGGATAACGCGTTTGAGCATATTCAGAATCTTTATACGGTGTTTTATACGCAGAAAGCTATTTTTGTTTCGATTTCGGCGTATGAGAACTGCAATATTTGTATTTGGCACACGTTGATAATCGACTTAACACCAAACTCCAAAGATGCAAATTCCGTTGTAGATACAGCACAAATGTAATTTTTTTTACAATTACAAAGGGATCGAAGACAAATAAACCTTACGCCAAATGACGCCAACGCCTATCCGAAATATGAACCTAACCCGACTATTTCCTCTCTGCTTTCTCTTTATTTCCCTCATTATGGGTCGCTCCGTTCAGGCTCAAAAATCTGAAGTGGTGCAACTTCAATGGGCTCCGGTTGTGGCCGACGACCAGGGTTTCCGGAAAGTTTCTTTCGAAGGAGCTCATTACTTCACGGAACACAAAGGCCTCCCTTCGTATTTTAAAAGACTGACATTCAGTGGAGTAACCGCAGTTGTTTCAGGAGAAATCTATGTAAAACTTAGTCCGGATGAAGTAAAGGCTATTCAAACTGAGATTCCCCGTGAGTTAATTGTTCAATCTACTATCGCCAATGAAAAGAAGCAAAATGTTGGTATCCTCCATATTTTCCCTTTCCGAAAGTCGGCAGATGGAAGTCTTGAAAAACTAATTTCTTTCCAGATTTCTTACCAGGCTACGGTACCAACTACCCAAAAATCATCAGGAACAGCCGCTTTTACTACACAAAGCATCTTACAATCAGGCGATTGGTTTAAAATTGGGCTTACTCAGGATGGTATATATAAGGTAACGTACTCCAATCTCATCTCCATGGGAATGGATCCGGCCACCCTCAGCCTTTCTACTATTAGATTGTTCGGAAATGGCGGCGGAATGTTGCCGGTACTAAACAGTGCTACACGTAAGGATGATCTGCAGGAGTGTCCTATTGAAGTAATTGATGAAAAAAATGACGGACTCTTCAACGGCAACGACTATTTTATTTTCTACGGACAAGGTCCCGACCGCTGGACTTACAGCACATCAGAGAAGCAATATCTCCACAATAAAAACATCTACACCGACACTACTTATTACTTCATCACTGCTAACGTTAGTGGCAATCCGAAAAGAATAAATAAAGTTCAAAGCCTGCCCTCATCTCCCTCTGACGAAGTTGTTTCTGCATTCACTGATTATGCCTTTTATGAAAAAGATGAAAAGAACTTTATCAAATCAGGAAAAGAATGGTATGGTGAAACGTTCGACGTAATTCTCAGTCAGGAGTTCACCTTCAATTTCTCAAATCTTATTCCCGGAACAGCCCGTCTAAAATCAAGCGTAGCCTCCCGCACAGCCACTGATTTTTTCGCCACCAGTAGTTTTACTGTGAAATACAACAACAGCACCATTCTAACCCATTCGATTGCCAATGTCAGCACCAGTTATACAGCTGATTTCGCACGACCATCTATTCAGAATGCAAGCTTCACGGCCAACACCAACGACATTACGATCGATTATACGTACGTTCCATACAACGCTACCTCCACCGGATACCTCGACTATGTTGCATTAAACGTGACCCGTGCACTCAGCATGGCCGGCAATGAAATGAACTTCCGATATCTCGACACAGCAAACACTGGAGGCAATCGCAGGTTTGAAATCTCCAATCCAAGCGCAGGTCTGAAAATCTGGAATGTGAGTGACCATAACAACGTTTATGAACAAGAGTACATTAACACCAACAACAAAATAGAATTCACCAATTCCATTACCAGCGGCTCTCTAAGTGAGTTTGTAGCATTTAACTCCAACGGATATCAATCGGCAACTTTCTCCGGCAAAGTCGACAACCAAAACCTCCACAGTTTATCAAACCTTGATTACATCATCATCACACACCCTGACTTTACATCAGAAGCAGAACGACTCGCCGATTTTCATAATACAAAAGACAACCTCCGTTCAGCAGTAGTAAATGTGAAACAGATCTTCAACGAGTTTTCTGGAGGTGCACAAGATGCAGCCGGTATCCGCGATTTTTTACGTATGCTATATGAGCGTGCAACAACATCTGCCGATATTCCCCGTTACGTATTGCTGATGGGAGATGGTTCTTACGACCTGAAAGAACGTATCGCCAACAATACGAATTATATTACCACGTTTCAGTCAAATGAATCACTTTCGCTACTTTCCTCCTACACCTCCGACGATTTTTACGGATGCCTTGATCCCAACGAAGGCACCTTCAACTCAGCGGAACTCATCGATATTGGTCTGGGAAGATTCCCGGTGCGCACACTTGAAGAAGCACGGGAGATGGTAGATAAAGTTATCACCTATTCCACTGTCGGTACCATCAACGACCAGACATTCTGCGCCGGCAGCAACAGCACCCGACTCGGAGACTGGCGAAATGTACTTTGTTTTATAGCCGACGACCAGGACAATAATCTTCACCAGCGCCAAAGCGAAAGGATCGTCAATATTGTACAACAAAACTTCCCTGTATACAACGTCGATAAAATTATCTCAGATGCTTATCAGCAGGTTTCTACTCCAGGCGGATTGCGATATCCCGACGTAAACGATGCCATCACTAAGCGCACTGAAAAAGGTGCCTTATTAATGAACTACACCGGACATGGCGGTGAGCTGGGTTGGGCTGCAGAAGCCATCTTAAACAACGACATGATCAACAGCTGGCGAAACACCAACAATCTGCCGGCTTTTGTTACTGCTACCTGTGAATTCAGCCGATATGATGATCCACAACGCACCTCCGCCGGAGAATTTGTATTACTTAACGCTACCGGAGGCGGTATTTGTCTTTTCACTACAGTACGACTCGCATTTGCCATCGACAATGAGCTCATCAATTCAGATATGATGGGACATATGTTTCGCCCTTTAAATGGAGAAATGCCACGCGCCGGCGATATCATCCGCCTCAGCAAACGCGACAATCCAGGTAACCGCAACATCACCCTCCTCGGAGATCCTGCCTTACGCCTCGCCTATCCGAAGTACAACGTCACCACAACCGCTATTGAAGAAACGGGCACCGGCAACACTCTCGATACTTTATCTGCACTCAGCAAAGTAACGGTAAAGGGGAAAGTCACTGATGCTAACGGTAACGCCTTAACGAATTTCAATGGAGTGGTATATCCCACCATCTATGACAAAGCCACCAAGATATATACTGTTGTAAATGACCAAAACGGAAACGACGTAAGTAAACCCGACAGCTTCAACCTTCGCAAAAACATCTTATATAAAGGAAAGGCCAGCGTGGTAAACGGTGAATTCAGCTGCTCCTTTATTGTACCGAAAGACATTTCCTTCCAATATGGAACCGGCCGCCTCAGTTACTACGCCCACAACGGTGAAGATGATGCACAGGGTTACAGCGAAAACTTCCAGATCGGAGGCAGTTCCGCCAATGCCCTCAACGACGCCAAAGGTCCCGAGATCAGATTATTCATGAATGATGAAAATTTCATTTATGGAAGTATCACTAACAGCACTCCAAGCATTTACGCTATCTTATTCGATTCCAGTGGAATAAACACAGTCGGGAACGGAATCGGGCACGATATAACCGCCATTGTGGATGGAAATCCCCAGCAGTTGTTTGTCCTCAATGATTTTTATGAATCCGACATGGACAGTTACCAAAAAGGTCGCGTAAGATACCGACTCGATGCCCTGGACGAAGGCAGCCACACCCTCACCTTCAAAGCCTGGGACATCAACAACAATTCCTCCGAAACCACCACTGAATTTATCGTAGCATCCTCAGCGGGACTTGCATTGGAGCGCGTACTAAACTACCCTAACCCATTCACCACCCGCACGAATTTCATGTTTGAGCACAACAAACCCTGCACCGGGATGGCTATTCAGGTCCAGATTTTCACGGTTACGGGGAAACTGGTTAAAACAATCGATGCCTATCAGGTCTGCGAAGGCTTCCGGAACACCCCCCTGGAATGGGATGGAAAGGACGATTTTGGCGACCAATTGGCCAAGGGAGTTTACATTTATCGCCTGAGAATCAGGACCGCCGAAGGAGAAACCGCACAAAAGACAGAAAGGTTGGTTTTACTACGTTAAGGAACTATAAAGTAACATTTAGCTATTAGATTTCGTTATATTTGCCATCCTTCCCCATGAAAGGGTGGCTCAAACCTCCCAAAAAAGGAAAAACTTCAAACAATGATGAATAAGCAACTGAAAAGTTTACTCTTCCTACCGGCATTTTTAGTGCTCAACACCGTTCAGGTATCAGCGCAAACCACTAGTACCAATTTGCTAGGACAAATTAACACGATCACAACTGCTGTACCTTTTGCAATGATTTCTCCGGATGCCCGTGCAGGCGGTATGGGTGATCAGGGTGTTGCATCTGCACCTGATGCGAATTCAATTCACTGGAATCCGGCGAAACTGGCTTTTGCTGAGAAGAAAATGGGAATCGGTGTGAGCTACACTCCATGGTTACGTGCCCTGGTTAATGATATGTTCATTGCCTACCTCAGTGGCTATACCAAAATGAAAAACGAACAGGCCATTGGTGCTTCTCTTCGTTATTTCTCCCTTGGTAATATCACCTTTACTGATAACAACGGAAATACTATCCGCGACTTCAAACCAAATGAATTCGCACTTGACCTTGCATACTCACGTAAATTGAGTGATTATTTCTCAGGAGGTATCGCATTGCGCTTTATCCACTCTAACCTTACCGGTGGAACACAGGTTGAAGGACAAGACAGTAAAGCAGGAAATACTGTTGCAGCTGATGTATCAGTATTCTTCCAGAAAGAAATTGAAATCGGAAATAAAGATGCGATTCTGATGAGCGGGGTGAACATCTCCAATATCGGCGCAAAAATCTCCTACACTGAATCAGGTGTAAAAAACTTTATCCCAACAAACCTTCGTTTAGGTCCGGGATTAAAATTAAAGCTGAACGAATACAACGACCTTGCGTTCATGCTTGACATCAACAAATTGCTGGTACCTACTCCTCCTATTTATACACAGGATACATCGAACAGTGCTGATAACATTATCCTTTACGGAGAAGATCCAGACGTGAGTGTTGCTCAAGGAATTTTCCAGTCATTCGGAGATGCTCCTAACGGATTCAAAGAAGAATTACAGGAGATCAACATTGGTTTTGGTATGGAATACTGGTACGACAATCAGTTTGCATTCCGCGGAGGATATTTCTACGAAGACAAGCGCAAGGGAAATCGTAAATATTTCACACTGGGAGCAGGTTTACGTTATAATGTATTCGGAATCGATCTGGCTTATCTGATCCCAACTGATCAGCGTAACCCACTCGAAAACACCCTGCACTTTACGCTCACGTTTGACTTCGCTGCATTGGATGGCGATAGCAAAGACGACGAATAATTCTCATACGTGATGAAATGCAGAGTTGGTTTCGGATTTGATGTCCACCAGCTGACAGAAGGCCGCGACCTTTATGTAGGCGGCGTATTAATCCCACACACAAAAGGAGCATTGGGTCATTCTGATGCTGATGCATTGATTCATGCTATTTGTGATGCGCTTCTCGGTGCTGCTGGATTAAAAGACATTGGTTATTACTTCCCTGATACTTCCGGAGAATTTAAAGGCATCGACAGTAAAATTTTGCTGGCAAGAGTCATGGTTCTTATAGAAGAAAAAGGGTACACTGTTGGCAATGTCGACGCTTCACTGGTGCTGGAAAAACCAAAGATCAAACCTTATATTGATCAGATGCGGGAAACACTGGCTCCCATTTTAAAG
>JAGOJO010000024.1:16925-33888 GCA_017995075.1 Bacteroidia bacterium
AGTCATGGTTCTTATAGAAGAAAAAGGGTACACTGTTGGCAATGTCGACGCTTCACTGGTGCTGGAAAAACCAAAGATCAAACCTTATATTGATCAGATGCGGGAAACACTGGCTCCCATTTTAAAGGTGACTACTGATGACATCAGCATCAAAGCAACTACCAACGAAAAGATGGGATATGTAGGACGCGAAGAAGGAATTGCTGCTTATGCTGTTTGTCTGATCGAAAAAGCCTGATCTGTTTTCTTCAACTCACGCGGCTATAATTAGCATCCATTTCATCCAGTAACCGGAGCTGCTCTACAAGTATAGCATTAGAAGGCAATATTAGTCGTTCATCCTGTTGCAGAACTTCGGAAGCAGCAGTGCGCGCCACTTCCATTATTTTTTTATCCTTCGACAGGCTGGCGATATGCAGATTCACTACACCACTTTGCTGAGTACCGGCAAGATCACCAGGACCACGTAACTCCAGATCGACTTCTGCAATTTTAAAACCATCATTGGTGCCGGTCATTGTTTTCATGCGTAACCTGGCATCATTTCCGAGTTTTTCAGCAGTCATCAGAATACAATAACTCTGCTCGGCGCCTCGTCCAACCCTGCCACGCAATTGATGCAACTGCGACAAACCAAATCGCTCTGCACTCTCAATGATCATCACAGAAGCATTGGGCACATTCACACCGACTTCAATCACCGTAGTGGCAACCATAATATGAGCTTTCCCTTCTTTAAAACGGTTCATCTCAAAATCTTTGTCGGCCGGTTTCATTCTTCCATTCACCACACTCACCTGATACTGCGGAAGCGGGAACTCCTTACAAATAGAATCATAGCCTTCCATCAGATTGGTATAATCCATTTTCTCCGATTCCTCAATGAGCGGATACACCACATACACCTGACGTCCCTTCGCGATTTCCTGTTTCATAAAACCAAAGACTGCCAATCGGTTCGACTCCGTTTTATGAATAGTTTGAATGGGTTTACGTCCGGGAGGAAGTTCATCAATCACCGAAGTATCCAGATCACCATACAACGTCATGGCGAGTGTACGCGGAATCGGAGTCGCCGTCATCACCAGCACATGCGGCACAAACTCATCCTTCTGCCAAAGCTTCGCCCGTTGCTGAACACCAAACCGATGTTGCTCATCAATCACCACGAGTCCGAGTTGCTGAAACTGCACTCTATCTTCAATCAACGCATGCGTCCCGATTAATATCTGCAAACGTCCTTCCTTTAATTCTTCCAATAAAAATCTCCGGTGTGCTGTTTTAGTACTTCCCGTCAATAAGCCCACACGGATATCCATCGCAGCCAGTGCTTCCGTCACCGACTGAAAATGTTGTGACGCAAGAATTTCAGTAGGCGCCATCAGACAAGCCTGATAACCATTGTCCAGCACCATCAACATACTCAACAGCGCCACCATTGTTTTGCCCGAGCCTACATCTCCCTGCAAGAGCCGGTTCATTTGTTTGCCGCTACCCATATCAGTACGGATTTCCTTCAGCACCCGCTTCTGCGCACCTGTCAATTCAAAAGGCAACTGCTCTTTATAAAAAGTATTAAACAGCTCACCAATTTTTGCGATCGGTTTCCCCTTTAGAATCATCTGGCGCGTAGCCTTCGCCTTTAACAACCTTAACTGAATAAAAAACAACTCCTCAAATTTCAATCGCAATGTAGCCAGTCCCAACTGCTTCTCATCAGGAGGCAGATGAATATTCACCAATGCATCCCGCAGCGACATCAGCTTATAACGCTGAAGGATATCCGAAGTTAATGTTTCCGGAATATCCGAAGGGAGGTTTGACACCAGCACCTTCATCAGTTTCTGCAACGTTTTTGTATCGAGACCTTTTGCCTTACACTTCTCTGTAGTGCTGTAAACACCCGTGAGTGAAGGACCATGAAACTGCTCTGCCTTTGCCGCCTCTTCCAGTTCCGGATGAATAATATTGAAACGACCGTTAAAAAAACCCGGCTTCCCGAAAACGATGTATTCCATATTGGCCTTGATCACATCGCGGATCCAGCGAATACCCTGAAACCA
This sequence comes from Bacteroidia bacterium, assembly GCA_017995075.1. Taxonomy (GTDB): domain Bacteria; phylum Bacteroidota; class Bacteroidia; order AKYH767-A; family OLB10; genus JAJTFW01. Next base: position 18,989 of record JAGOJO010000024.1, read on the forward strand.
AACCAGGTCCATTTGCCCTGACTCATCCCGAAAAACCGCCGTCATCCGTGTTACGCGCTTACCACCATGCAACTGGACTTTACTGATAGTACCCTTCAATTGAACATAAGGTAGATCCTCATTCAGCTCTGCCACCCGATGAAACTTCGACTTATCAATATAACGGAACGGGTAATGCCGTAAAAAATCACCGAACGTAGATATCCCCAGTTCCTTGCGCAACAATTCAGCACGTTGTGGACCAACACCCTTCAGGTATTCAATTGGAGTATCTTTAAAACCGGCACGAGACATTGAAGCAAAAATAAACAAGCAAGTTCAACAGTAGAAACTTCCGGAAAATAAAAATCCCGTCTGGTTGAGACGGGATTTCCACGTTATAAAAAGTTTACAACTTATTGTACCTTTTTAACGTTCACAGCGTTCAGACCTTTACGGCCTTCGATAACTTCATAACTCACATTGTCGTTTTCACGAATTTTGTCAGTGAGACCGCTGTGATGAACGAAGATTTCTTTGTTTGTTTCATCTTCTAAAATAAAACCATATCCCTTGGCTTCATTAAAGAACTTTACTTTACCTGTTTTCATTGAAATAATTAATAATTGAATGAATTACAAATGTAGCTATAAAACGAAACGAATCGAAGGGAATTGCCAATATTTTCAACAATTCACGAATTTTATTCTGCATGAAAGTCAAGCATATAACTTTGCAGCCAACCCAGAACACTGAATAATTATGAAATACACGATCAGCGGGAAATGGATTGATATATCCGGAAAACGCATTGTAAAAGGACGTTTCCACATCGAAGAAGGCAAGATCAGTTCCTTTGAAGAAACAGAAGATGCCGACGATGTTTTTATCCTTCCCGGTTTCATCGATGCCCATATCCATATTGAAAGTTCGATGCTTGTTCCCTATGAGTTTGCACGCGTAGCGCTGACACACGGCACAGTGGCCACCGTAAGTGATCCGCATGAGATCGCGAATGTACTGGGGACATCTGGTGTACATTATATGCTCGAAAATGCGCGTAATGCGAAACTGAAATTTCATTTTGGTGCACCCAGTTGTGTGCCTGCTACTTCGTTCGAGAGTGCAGGTGCTGAAATGGGGCCGGATGCTGTGGGTGAACTGCTGCAAAGAGACGATATCTATTACCTCAGTGAGATGATGAATTATCCGGGAGTACTGTTTGAAGATCCGGATGTCATGAAAAAAATTGCTCTCGCAAAAAAATATGGCAAACCGGTTGACGGACATGCACCGGGACTGCGTGGCGACGATGCAAAAAAATACATAGCAGCAGGAATCTCTACCGACCACGAATGTTTCACACTGGAAGAAGCATTGGATAAAATTCAGCACGGCATGAAAATTCTCATCAGGGAAGGATCAGCTGCACGTAATTACGATGCCTTGCATCCATTGCTTAAATCACATCCCGCCTCCTGCATGTTTTGTTGTGACGATAAACATCCTGACGAGTTGCTGTTGGGCCATATAAACCTCCATGTTGCACGAAGTCTGGCACTGGGTTACGACCTCTTCGATGTGCTTTACGCCGCCTGCATACATCCTGTATTGCATTACAAGCTTCGCTCTGGAATACTGCGCCCGGGCGATCCTGCTGACTTCATACTCATCAACAACACAGCCGACTTCAAAGTACTTCGCACCTATATTGATGGAGAATGTGTAGCAGAAAACGGAGCATCAATACTTCCTCCTGCGGTGCATACTCCGGTCAATAATTTCCATGCCTGGTCGCTCCATGCCGACGACTTCAAAATTCCGGCAGAGAGTTCATTCGTACGGGCGATTGAAGTATATGACGGACAGCTCATCACCGGTGAGATGCAGGTTGCTGTAGAAAATAACAACGGAAACGCCAGCCCTGATCCTTCGCGTGATCTGCTGAAGATTGCCGTAGTAAACAGGTATGCGAAAAGTAAACCTGCAGTAGCTTTCATCAAGAACTTCGGATTGAAACGAGGTGCCATCGCTTCAAGTGTGGCGCATGATTCTCACAACATTATTGTAGTAGGAGCCGACGACGAATCCATCGCCAAAGCCGCCAATCTCCTCATGGAACATACTGGAGGACTTAGTCTGGTAGATGGTCCGGAAGAGATGACGATTGCACTTCCGATAGCAGGCCTCATGAGTGACCGCGACTGTGCCACTATTGGAAAAGCGTACGCCGCCATCGATAAAAAAGCGAAAGAACTTGGCTCCACTTTACGAGCGCCCTACATGAGTTTATCCTTTATGGCCTTATTGGTTATACCACAACTCAAGCTCAGCGACAAAGGACTGTTCGATGGAAAAGACTTTCGGTTTGTACCACTCTTCCTTTAACGAAAAAAGGGAGTCGGATAAATCCATCTCCCTTCACTCCTTAACATCAAACATACTTTAGAAATTATCATACTAACCCATCGCAGTACCCTCAACTGTACTACTCAGCGATGCAATTGAACACCAAGCTGCAACGAACCGGACACTCCATTAAACTTGTCCCTGTTCAGCGGCAGCATATACCGGAAATCAACCCCGGTAAACAAATCTGCATTCACACCCAGGCGAAGGAACACCTTACAACCTGCCCGCAGACTCAAATAATTCCGTGTTTCTTTCAGATTCCCCTCATTACGTGCAGAAGGATTTTCACCCTCACGTTCACGGATAAGCTTCGTAGTAGTGCGCGAATTCCACTCAACACCTGTATATGGAGCGATAGTAAAAGCACCAAAGGGCTTCGCATATTGAATCAGGATCGGCACCGACACTACCGAAACGCTTGCACGGTAATTCAGCGAATCAACGTACGAAACAGTAGTATAAACTGTGTCCACCTGCCAAACATAATAAGGAGGACCAACCGGCGGAATGATCTGCACATACGTAGAATCCAGATATGAATCCTGCCGCTTCGCCGGAGAAATCCACTCAAACTCCACCTCCCTACGCATATACTCCAGTCCGGTATGTACCGACCAGTTTGTATTCGTCATATATCCGAACGTAAGACCGAATCCAGTTCCACCATGCCACTGATGCTGAAAATTCAGTTCCTCACCCTTCGGTACCAAGGTTGAATACTTCACTTTTTCAAAGCCACCGATAGCATACACCGTTATCAAAGCCGGACTCAATTCATCCTCACGCTCAACAGGAAGTTTTTTATCTGCAGCCAGCAATGACAACTCTAACGGAGAAAGCTCCACCATACCACTTAGTACTGATATCAACTGCCAGTCATTTGCAGAAGAAGATTCAGAAATAATCTGCTTTACCACCGACGACTTTGATACAACTTCAGCTGTATTATTATCAACTGAAGAAGGAGTTGAAGATTCTGGCACTAACGATGAAGCTGACTGCGCATTTAAATTTCCAGTTGCATTTTTCACAACAGGCACAACGCCATCGGACTCACGAAGAGCTACAGCATTTTTTCCATCAGGTATAGATGAATTCGTTCTTGAATTTAGACCTGCTTCTTTCTGCGACACATTTGATGTCCTTGCAGCTAACGAAGACAATGATGATGCATCCGAAGAGACCTTTGAGTCTGTAGTTTTTACAGATGCCGAAGAATTAGAAGCAGAAGATGTAGATCCAGCTTTAGATGTTGTAGTAGTAGTTGTTGTTGCTATATCAGCCGACGCAGCATTTTCATTTTCGTTGTTCATTATCTCACCTGATCCATCCAATTTATCCTGCACCACCAGTTCCGGTAATTGCACCTGAACAGCGGCTACATCTTTATTTACACCAACAGAAGAAACGTCCGAACTCCATTGCCAAATCAGCAATGATGACGCCAGCAGGATCAAGACATCTGAAAATAAAAAACCACGCAACCACCATCCGCCATTGCGTTTTCTTTTATCCAGCTGCCCCTCCATTTCGGCCCAGCTAAACGGCGCATCCACCTCCGCATCCTCTATTTTGCCGAGAATCTTTCGATCAAAATATTGTTCCTGCTCTTTATTCATGATCTCATTTTATGTACTCTTTCCACAGCCGAAGGATCGGACTCCAGAATTCGTTTTTGTAATAATACGCGGGCTTTCATCAGCTGCGAACGGGAAGTCGCATCACTCACGCCCAACATTTCAGCAATTTCTTTATGATCATATCCTTCGATCACATATAGGTTAAATACAGTACGGTAGCCCGGAGGCAATGCCGCAATCATTCGCAGTAACTCCTGCTCTGAAAGATGACTCATTGCTGAATTAAACTGAGGATTCAATACAAATCCATCGGAAACCTCCTCCAGCCAGGCCAGCTTCTTCTTACGAAGTTCGTTCAATGCTGTACTTACCATGATCCGACGCAACCAGGCCTCCAGTGGTCCATCGCCGCGCCAGTTTGAAAGCAACCTGAATGCCTTGATATAAGCCTCTTGAAACACATCCGCCGCCAGCTCTCTGTTGCCCATATACCGGGTACAAACAGCCATCATTCTGCCTTTATACAAATTATAAAAACGCTCCTGCGCCAAACGATCATCTGCCAGACAACGTTTGACCAGATCAAGATCCGCGGCGATATCCTGTTCTGAACGACCCATTATTTAAATCATTGACACAAACCGGGACTTGGATGTTGCCCGACCACTTAAATTTATGGAAAAAAAACTTTCTGAACGGCGAATAATGTGGATTTCACGTAAAATTATCATACTAACCACTGATCCTGTTCACTACACTGCTTATTTTTGTAGCGCACCTTTGCAATAAACCAAAACATCCCGCCCCCTTCGGGACAACAATTTTGCAAATACTGCGTATATATTTATGATGAAAGCCTTAAGAAAGTTTCTTTTTAAGCCGCTTGAGTATGCCTTGCTTTTAGGGATACTTCTGGTCTTTGCCGTTACCCTCTTTGCACCGGTAACTGTTGCGGAAGCCTGGAAGATTTCATTAAGTCCGGCCTTTCTCTGGCTGTCTGTATTTGGCCTTTTCTTCGGGTTGATTTTCTTCCTGACCTATATCAGCACCTCTTCTACAGAGATGTAGTATCCTTTATCGCCGGCTCATCAATAGTAGGTCCGAGCAACTCGCGTTGTAAATATTCGTCCCGTTTATAAACATCCTCCCGGAAATGTAACTGACCATCGTTTTCCACCCAGGCTGTAAAATACACGATGAACACAGGAACTTTGTTGGATAAATTCACCCACTTCTCCTTACCCGGCTTGAGCTCTTTTTTAACCTCTTCGGGTGTCCATCCCTCCTTAGACAATAAATAATTTGCCAGTTTCTCCGGATCTCCTACACGCACACATCCATGGCTAAATGCCCTTTTCTCTTCCTTAAACAATGAACGGGAAGGGGTATCGTGCAGATAGATACTGTAGCTGTTTGGGAATAAAAATTTCACTTTTCCGAGTGAGTTATCGTTACCCGGTTTCTGACGGATTGTGTATGGGAATCCTCTCTCCTCGTACTTACTCCAGGAAACCGAAGAGGAGCTGATAACCTTACCATTCCGATCCACAATTTCCATGTTATATTTCTTCAGGTAATTCGGGTTTTTGATGACTCCTGGAATTATCTCCTTGTACAGAATACCAGGCGGCACTACCCAATACGGATTAAAAACAACATGTCGCAGCAGTCCATTAAATGTAGTTGTTTCATGCAACAGTTTTCCTACCACTACATTCATTGTCCATATCTGCCGACCCTCATCATAAGCATACAGACTAAAGTCGGGAATATTCACAATCAAATACCTCTCAGGGTAATCAGATGGCATCCATCTGCTACGTTCCATGTTCAGCAGAATCTGCTCCAGGCGCTTCTCTACCGGTACATTCAAAGCTCTGAAAAAAGCAGGACCTGCCACACCATCGGCTTTCATCCCATGACGCAACTGAAATTTCATCACGCCCTTTACCAACGTAGAGTCCATCTTATAAATCGTGTCCGCCTTATCGAGATCACCGTGCAAATAAAGACTGGAAGAAAGCAGCGGAAGAATACTATCGGTATCGCCGTACCGCAGTGATTTAACGTTTGGTTGCACAACCGGCCATCCTCCCAAACGGGCCAGACTATCATATTTTTCCAGATAAGAACGCAACCAGTAATATTGTCTGAACACCGCCTGCGACAATAATTTCCCATCGGGAGAATGTTGCAAAGCAGAATCAAGCCATTCGGTTTTGTCAACGTGGTATCGGGGCAGGAACCAGCCCAGCGCCTTGGTTTTCTCTTCGGGGAGTCCGCTCCAGGCTTTATCGGCATACCAGAAAAACGATGTTGTAAGCAATGCATCCAGCAACGGATCAGGAGTGGTAAGACTATCTCCGTTCATGGCGATATCCATGCGTTCCTGCAACTCATTCAATAAAGGGAACGAATCTCTCACCCCTTCAAGTCCCGATTTTTCCAAAAACTGCATCAGATAACCTGCATGCTCACGAAGACCCGAAGTACCATACCATGCAAACTTCCAGTTCCTGTTTCGATAGAAGCCTAGAATATCATTTCGGTAATCCGCAAACGTTAGTGTATCTGCACCCAATATTGAATCCACCAACAGAGAGTCAATTGAAAGACTGATTTTTTTATCGAAAGACTTAAGGTCCTTCTTCACCGGTTTCGCCGCACCTGAATGGCCACCATCAGAATTGCAGGCAGAAAACAGCGCCATACAAACGGTTATAAAAAGCAATAATTTTTTCATGTGTATTTTTTCAATCGCGCATGCGTTGCATAATCTTCGAAGCAAATACAAAATCGTTCAATTCTTTATTATCGGAATGACGGATTTCCTCATACGCACCTTCCCACCATTTTTTCCCTTTATAAATAAACACAATTTTTTCACCGATCTCTGTGAGTGAATTCATATCGTGCGTATTGACAACGGTTGTTGTATTAAACTCCTCCGTCAGCTCCTTGATCAGATCATCGATCACGATAGATGTTTTGGGATCAAGTCCGGAATTCGGCTCATCGCAAAAAAGATACCGCGGATTCATCGCAATAGCTCTCGCAAGTGCCACCCGCTTTTTCATTCCGCCGGAAATCTCAGACGGGAATTTCTTATTGGCATTTTCGAGATTCACCCGATGCAGACAAAAATTCACGCGATCCAGCTTCTCAGCCAAGGACATAGAAGTAAACATATTCAGCGGGAACATCACATTCTGCTCTACTGTTAATGAATCAAACAACGCACCGCCCTGAAATACCATGCCGATTTCCTGACGAATAGGTTTGCGTTCTTTAAAATCCATCTCACTGAAATTACGGCCATCAAAGAACACAGCGCCTCTATCTACTTCAAACAAACCAACAGTGCATTTCATCAACACTGTTTTTCCCATTCCACTTTGCCCGATGATCAGATTCACCTTGCCGGTTTCAAATGTGCAGGAAATATCCTCCAGCACCTTTTTGCCGTCGAAGCTTTTGTCGATATTTTTTACCTCAATCATCTCGTAGAATCAGGCAAGAATTAATTGCGTCAATATATAATCGAATATCAAAATCACCACACTGCTGTATACAACAGCACGGGTACTACTTTGACCCACTTCAAGTGCACCACCATCGGTATGGTAACCATGGTAAGCAGAAACACTTGTAATAATATAAGCGAAGACCAGCGTTTTAATCATTGCGAAAACGATGTTAAACGGTACAAACTGATCCTGTAATCCGCGGATATAATCTGCAGAAGGAACAGTTCCGCTCATATCGCCTGCCACCCATCCTCCAAGAATCCCCAGAAACATACTCAACAATACAACGAAAGGCATGATGAGGAGTCCGGCAATAATTTTCGGCAAGGTCAGATAACCGGATGAATTGATCCCCATAATTTCCAGGGCATCAATTTGCTCGGTAACACGCATCGTCCCAATTTCGGAGGCGATACTCGAACCCACCTTACCGGCAAGAATGAGCATGATGATGGTGGGTGAAAATTCCAGAATAATTGAATCCCTCGCTACGATACCCACGGCATAAATCGGCACCATTGGATTCACAAGGTTATAAGCACTTTGGATAGTGATTACGGCACCCATAAATACCGAAGTCAGGGCAGTTAGTCCCAGGGCACCTACACCAATGCTTACCAATTCATGCATTACCTGACGATAATACACATTGAATTTTTCCGGTTTCAGAAAGAGGCCTTTCATGAAGATCCAGTAGCGTCCGATTTCGAAGAGCGTCCGTTTCATTGCGGGCACCAAATTACAACACTGCCGTCAAGTAACATGGGTTCTGCTGTGTCGATTACCAACAAAATGTACCTAAATCTACTTCTTTATGAATGGATGAAAGAACAGACAATAATCCTGACAACTTTTCACCATTAATGCCTTATCTTTGAGTTATGAAGCTGAAAAAATCGATCATTGGTTATGTGCTGCTGGCCGGAGTTCTTTTCACCCAATCGGGATGCAGCCTTTTTAAAAAGAAGTGTGACTGCCCAAGTTGGGGACATCATACTAACAAACCGGCTCCCCGGAAGGCTTGCTGACAAAGATCACTTTACTTATAGTTCTGAAAATCAGCCAATTAAATTTTAGTTAGGGCTACGGTTACGGTGGCGATGCTTGTGGTGATTATCTTAGCAAAGTCTTTAGAATGATTCTAAACAAGAGGGTGTATGCAATCCAAAATGATCCGTCTGTCCAACTTACATAAAGGTGATTCCGCCATAATCGAATCATTTTCCGACGACCGGATGAAGCAGAAATTGCTGGAGATGGGGTGTCTGCCCGGTGAGACAATCAAAATTGACCGCTTTGCTCCATTAGGCGGCCCGATGGCGATACAGATAAACAATTCAATGTTGGGCATCCGCATGGATGAAGCAGAGGCCATTTTTGTAAAACGCATCTAAAAAAGTACAAACCGGTTTGTTTCAGAATGCCTCAGCGGATACGGATATCCGTCAACGTTATGTGAAAGTAGCACTTGTCGGAAACCCGAATTCGGGCAAGAGTTCGCTGTTTAACAGTCTGACCGGACTCCATCAAAAAATTGCCAATTTTCCGGGAGTTACCGTAGAGAAAAAAATCGGTCATTGCCGAATCTATAATTCAGCGAATGGGTCAGCAACATCGTTTGAAGTAATTGACCTTCCCGGTACGTATAGTTTATATCCCAAGTCGCCCGACGAGCGGATTCCCTTTGAAGTACTCTGTGATCCGGAAAACGAAAGTCATCCCGACATGGTCGTTTTACTTGTCGATGGTACTAATCTGAAGAGGAGTTTATTTCTTGCGAGTCAGGTTATCGACTTAAAGATTCCATGCATCATTGCATTGAACATGATGGACCTCGTAAAAAAAGAGGGCATCGATATTCAACTGGATGAATTGGAACGACGACTTGGTGTTCGCATTTTACCCATCAATGCACGAAATGAAATCGGTATTGAAGAGCTAAAACAGGCGCTGATTCATCCGATTCCTGTTCCGGAGAAAGATATTTTTTACACCGGCGACCTCTCCCCAAAAATGTTGATGTCGCTTCGACAGGCTCTTAAACTGAACAGCAACTATGCCGCCTTACAGATAGCACATCATATAGATGCCATCGAAGACTTCAACCTGCTTGGGTATCAGAAAGTGAATGCCCGCGAAATTGTGCAGGTATCCGGCGATGATTTCGAGAACCTGAAATCATACGAAACACTGGAGCGATACAAAGTGATTCAGGATATTCTCGTCCACTCTGTTCATCAGGGAGAAAAAGAAAAAAAATCCGGCTTCTCGAAAAAAATTGATATGCTGCTTATGCATAGCGTTTGGGGGTATGTCAGTTTTCTGGTCATCCTTTTTCTGATGTTCCAGGCCATATTCACTTTAGCGGAATGGCCGATGAATTTCATTGATGAGATGTTTGCCGGACTAAGCGAATACGTAAGTTCTGTTTTACCGAAAGGTGTATTCAATGATCTCGTGGTAAACGGAATATTAGCCGGCATTGGAGGAATAATCATTTTCATTCCGCAGATCGCCTTGCTGTTTACCTTCATTGCCATCCTGGAAGATTCTGGGTATATGGCCCGCGTTAGTTTTCTGATGGATAAACTGATGCGTAAATTCGGGTTGAACGGTCGCTCCGTAATTCCATTGATCAGCGGTGCGGCTTGTGCAGTTCCCGCTATTCTTTCTACACGCACAATCGGCAGCTGGAAAGAGCGCATCATTACCATTTTTGTAACACCATTGATGAGCTGTTCGGCACGACTCCCTGTTTATACTTTATTGATCGCATTAGTCGTACCGCAAAAACTCGTTTTAGGATTCATCGGCTTGCAAGGACTTGTAATGATGTCGTTGTACCTCATCGGATTTCTTGCAGCATTGGCTTCAGCAGCTTTAGTAAAACACTTTGTAAAGACCCGTGAAAAAGCTTATTTCATCATGGAGATTCCTGTCTATCGAATGCCACGCTGGTCGAATATCCTCTATGCCATTGTAGAAAAAGTGAGAATTTTTCTATTCGACGCCGGGAAGATCATCATTGCAATCAGCATTATACTTTGGTATTTATCATCGCGTGGTCCGGGTGAACAATACGACCGCCTGGAAGTAAAACTAGAGCAGGTATCAAATCAGCAACCAGAGAACCACGAGCAGATTTATCAATTGCAATCACAATTACTTGAAGCTTCGTACGCAGGCCGATTGGGACATCTGATTGAACCAATGATTCAGCCGCTGGGCTTCGACTGGAAGATTGGTATCGCTTTGGTGACATCTTTCGCTGCAAGAGAAGTATTTGTCGGCACTATGAGCACAATATATAGTGTCGGACAAGAAGAAGAAGGCACACTCACCGTGCGCGACAAGATGCAAGGAGAAATTAATCCCGATACCGGCGGTCCGCGCTACACACCAGCAGTGGGATGGTCGCTGATGTTATTTTATGCCTTTGCCATGCAATGTATGAGCACCCTTGCAGTTGTCCGGAGAGAAACCGGTAGCTGGAAATGGCCGCTATTACAATTTGGTTATTTGAGTGCTCTGGCCTGGCTGAGCAGTTTCGTTGTATACCAATTGCTTCGCTAATCGTTAAAAACTTTTTTAGGCAGAGAGAACTGTCCGACGTATTTTTGAAAGGAAGAATTATGGCCACACCGGTAACAGGAGAACAACTTCGCAGCGCCCTCGCCAAATACGTACCTGCTGATGCTGTCGACACCTGCTTCGACTGGATTCGACAATATCGCATCCGTGTTCGCATCAAAAAAACCAGGCAATCAAAATACGGCGATTATCGTCCGCCGTTTGATGGCAGCAGTCATACCATCACCATCAACCACGACCTCAACCCCTACGCTTTTCTCATCACCTTCACACACGAAGTAGCCCACCTCACCTGCTTTAATAAATTCCGCGACCGGGTAGCACCACACGGCGAAGAATGGAAATCGGAATTCCGAAACCATCTCAGCGGATTTATTCACCGGCATATTTTTCCGGAAGATATAAAACACGCGCTCATAAATTATATCAAGGATCCGGCTGCTTCCAGCTGTGGAGATGTCGCATTAATGAAAGCTTTGAAGAGATACGACAAAGACGACGGAAACTGGACACACCTCGAAGAAGTACCTTACAACGCGCAATTCAAAATCAGGAACGGACAACAATTCATAAAAGGAAAACAACTCCGGAAGAATTTTGAATGCTACGAAATCGAAACGCGGCATAAGTATTTTATTCATCCGCTGATGGAAGTGGAGATTATCTGAATTCCAAAGAATTAAAACAACTCTGTCTGCCGTTTATTTTTCTCGTAAAGCAAGTGAATAATCCCGTCTGAAAGTCCGATCTGCGGAACCAGGATTTTATCAATCACTGCAGTTTTCATAACGGTCAGAAAAATCTTTGTTGCCGGTACGATTACATCTGCGCGATCGGGATTCAAGCCTAAACGGGTAATACGATCCTCAACACTAAACTCCTTTAAGAACGAATACACCTCCTGAATTTTGGCAAGCGTTAATGGCTTATTCTCTTTCTTATCGGCCATCTTGAAAAGCTTATTGATATTCCCTCCGGAACCAATTGCAGTTAACGGATAATAAGGAATAGTTTTCTCCTTCACCCAGTCTTTAAAATAACTCCAGGTTTCCTTACTCACCTGATCATGCAGCAAACGGATGGTGCCAATATTGAATGACTGAGAAGCCACCACTTTATTCCTTGCAAACAAGGTAAGTTCTGTACTCCCACCACCTACATCAATATAAAGATAGGATTGATCATGATCCAGGTGTTCTTCAATATGATTCGAGTAAATAATCTGAGCTTCGGTTTTACCGTCGATAATTTCAATTTCAATACCCGACTGCTGCTTAATATAACGGATAACTTCCGGACCATTATCAGCTTCCCGCATTGCAGCAGTAGCACAAGCACGAAAATCGACGGCACCAAACACATCGATCAGCAGCTTAAACGCTTTCATTGTCTTCGCCAGCTTCTCCTTCTTCTCTTCGGTGATTCGTTTAAAACGGAAAGCATCCTCTCCTAAACGAATCGGCATCCGCACCAGCTCCGCTTTCTTAAACACAGGTTCACCGTCCTGATCGTACACATTACAGAGTAACAACCGAACAGCATTAGAACCAATATCAATCGCGGCGAATCGCATAGCTGGACATAAAATTATTCTGTTGAAAGATACAAATTAACGAGACCAACGGCCTGTTGAAAAGAAAACAACTTAAACACCCTGAAACCCTCTGGATCAATCATCTCACCAAACTCCATCTGCCGCCTGTTTATAATGTTTAGCGTGCCACACCACCTTGCTTGGCGAGATAGGTATAAATGGCATCCTGCGCACGGTTTCTGGTGCGAGAGCGTGTCCTCCGGTATTGGTTATCCTGTTGCACGTTGATCACCCTTGCTTTGCAGTTATCGCTCCATTGAATCTCCAGAATATCCAGTAATTGCTGCTGAATAGCTTTATCATAAATCGGAACGCCCACCTCTGAACGATGATCGATATTACGTGGCATCCAGTCGAAGGAAGAAATATAGTACTTCGGCTCCCCATCATTCGCAAAAATAAATACACGGGCATGCTCCAGGTATTTATCGACAAGGCTGACAACCTCAATGTTCTGACTAATTCCATCCACACCGGGCACCAGCGAACAGATACCACGGATGATCATTCGTATTTTAACTCCAGCCTGACTCGCTTCATAAAGTTTTTTAATCATCTCACGATCGGTCAGACTATTCATCTTAATAAACATCCACGCATCCTTACCTTCTCTCGCCGCTTCAATTTCCTTTTGCATGAGAGAGATAAATTTCTTTCTGGTAAAGAATGGAGACACAACCAGGTGTTTATACGTGCCGGTTTTATAGTTATCATTATAAAACTGAAACACACGTACTACTTCCTCGGTAATCCGCTTATCTGCTGTCAACAAACTATGATCGCCGTAAAGTTTCGCTGTTTCCTCATTAAAATTCCCTGTACCGATATGAGCATACAACATTTCCTTTCCGGCTTCTTGACGACGGATAAGGAACAACTTGCTATGCATCTTTAAACCCGGTACACCATAAATAATCTTCGCCCCTTCTTCATTCAGTTTATTAGCCCAGCGGATATTATTCTCTTCATCAAAACGTGCCTGCAACTCTACTACAGCCGTCACCTGCTTTCCGTTTCGTATTGCATTAATCAACGCATTAACAATATGAGAATTTTTCGATGCACGATACAATGTAATTTCTATTGACTTCACCTTTGGATCAATAGAAGCTTCCCGCAACACATCAATGATATGATGATAACTCTGATAAGGAAAGTTCAACAGGATATCTTTCTCACGAATCACCTTCAGCACCGACTGATTTGGTTTCAGATCAGGATGAGCCAGCGGAGGAGGATTCTTTGTACGGAGATCAGTTTTATTCAGTGAAGGAAAGCGGATAAAATCTACGAAGTTGTGATATCTTCCAGCCGGAATCGGTTGATCCTCCTTGCTGAATTTAATCCGCTTCATCAGATAATCCACTGCTGTTTCCGGAAGATCTTCATCGTAAAGCAAACGCGTTGGCTGTCCTTTACTGCGGCGCTTGATACTCTCTGCCACCTTTTTCACCAGACTCTTCGTCACATCCTGCTCAATATCCAACTCGGCATCGCGCGTCAGTTTAATAGTAAAGGCATTGATCGAATCATAGTCGAAGTTAAAAAACAAGTCATCCAGACAATACCGGATCACATCATCGAGCAGAATAACATACTTGTTATCCTTCGGCAACACAATAAAACGAGGTAACAGATCGCCCGGAATTTCTACGAGCGCATATTTCTGCTTTCCATCCTTCTTTTGCATCACCACCATAAAGTAGATGCTCTTATCTCTGAGATAAGGAAAACGCTTCACGTTATCGAGCAATACAGGAACAAGCGTCGGTAATACCTGCTCACGGAAATATTGTTTCACAAAAACTCCTTGCTCAGGACTCAACTGCTTTTCGCTAAGGATAAACACCCCGTGCAAAGCCAGTTCACGCAGGATATTCTCGTAACTCTCATCGAAATGCTCCTGCTGTCTTACAATGATTTTCTGAATACGCTCCAGTAACAGAGAGGGATCTTCCCCTAAAATTTCCTGTCCTTTTTTTCCAAGACGAATCATCCGCTTGATAGTTGCCACACGTACCCGAAAGAACTCATCACGGTTACTGGAAACAATACCAAGGAATTTTAATCTGTCAAGTAAGGGAACAGTCGGATCATTCGCCTCCTGCAATACACGGTCATTAAAGGCCAGCCAGCTGATATCGCGGTTGACCAGTAAGACATTCTCCTGCTTCATAAAAAATCGGAATTACTTTTTAGCGGCTCTTTTCTTTGCTG